>RKRZ01000102.1 GCA_007571105.1 Gammaproteobacteria bacterium | reverse complement strand
TCGACTTCTGGGCCGAATGGTGCGGACCCTGCAAGAGTTTTGCACCTACCTTCGAGACCGTCTCCGAACGCTATCCCGAGATTATCTTCGGGAAAGTGAACACGGAAGAGCAGATGGAACTGGCGCAGGCGTTTCAGATTCGCTCCATCCCGACGCTGATGCTGTTTCGCGAGCAGGTGCAATTGCTCGCGCAACCCGGCGCCTTGCCGCCCGCGCAACTCGAGTCTTTGGTGCAGAAGGCCATCGATCTGGATATGGAGCCGATTCGCGAACAGATCCGGCAGCGCAACGCAGAATCTTCATGAACGTGCAAGCGGTGGCTGCAGCGGTTGATTTGCCGCCGGCAGAGTATTCGCTGGCTTATTTCCTGCAATTGGTCCGTCGGCATCGCCGACGGCTGGTCTATGCGTATCTGGTTGCTATGGCAGCCACCATCGCCAGCATTCCTGTGCCGCTGCTGATCCCACTGCTGGTGGATGAAGTCTTGCTGAATCAGCCGGGAGCAATGACTCGCTGGATTTCCGCAGTGACCCCGGAGAATTGGCACGGGCCGATTCTGTTTGTAGGGGTGGTGTTCGTGGTGGTGGTGGTGTTGCGCGTCAGTTCCATTCTGTTGCATGCCGTACAGGTGCGCGAGTTGAGCGGCGTTGCCAAGGATTTGATATGTCGTTTGCGCTGTCAATTGCTGTGGCGAATGGAGAACACGGCCCTGTCGGAGTTTGAAATGCTCGGCAGTGGCACGGTGTCCGCGTATCTGGTGACGGACCTGCAGACGATCGACGATTTTGTCGCCATCACGGTTGGCAAGTTCGTCGTTGCCGCGCTGACGATTCTGGGCACGGCGGTGGTGCTGTTGTGGCTCCACTGGACATTGGCGCTGTTCATCTTGTGCATGAATCCGGTGGTGATCTACTTCACCATTGTGTTGGGGCGCAAGGTCAAGGATCTGAAACGACACGAGAATTCCGCGATCAGCAGTTTCCAGCAGGCATTGACCGAAACCCTGGACGGCATTCACGAGATTCGCGCCCATAACCGACAACGGCACTATTTGCTTCGGGTGATTGATCAGGCGCGGCACGTTCGCGATCGTTCTTCGGCTTTCTACTGGAAGAGCGAGTTGGCCAACCGGGCCTCGAATACGGTGTTTTTGTTGGGCTTCGACATGTTCCGCGCGATTGGCATGTTGATGGTGGTGTTTTCCGATTTGAGCATCGGCGAGATGATGGCGGTATTCGGCTATCTGTGGTTCATGATTGCGCCGGTGCAGGAGTTGTTGGGGATGCAATACGCCTATTACGCTGCGATGGCGGCGCTGGGTCGCGTCAATCGCATCCTGGAACTTCAGGAGGAACCGCAGTACGAGCAGCAGTATGACCCGTTTGCCGACACACAGACTGCCTCGGTAACGCTTGAAAACGTCAGTTTTTCATTTCGCCCAGACCGCCAGACCCTCAATCACATCAGCCTGCACGTGGACGCCGGGGAGAAAGTGGCGTTTGTCGGAGCGAGCGGGGCCGGCAAATCCACCTTGATGCAGGTCATGCTGGGGCTGTATCCGGTCAGCAAGGGCGACATTAAATTCAACGGCGTATCCGTACAGGAAATCGGCTTTGACGCGGTCCGGGACCACGCTTCAATTGTGCTGCAGCATCCGACGCTGTTCCACGACAGCCTGCGGGCCAATCTGACCTTGGGCGCGGATATGCCGGATGAAGCCCTTTTGGATGCCTTGCAGGTTGCGCAACTTGGAGATTTGCACCACGCTCTGCCGGAGGGTTTGGATACACAGTTGGGCGTGGATGGAATTCGATTGTCGGGAGGACAGAAGCAACGTTTGTCGATTGCCCGGGCGGTGCTGCTGGATCCTCGAATTCTGATTCTGGATGAGGCGACGTCGATGCTGGATGCCTTGACGGAAGAACGGGTGCATCAGGAGCTGTTTCAACGTTTTGAAGGGAGAACCATCTTGATTGCCGCGCATCGCCTCAGTGCGGTGCGGCACGCCGATCAGGTCTATGTTCTGGAAGATGGCCGTCTGGTAGAACGAGGAGGACCGCAACAATTGCTCGATGCAGACGGCTTGTTTGCAAAACTTTACAACCGCCAGCAGGCTCACTGATCCCGCACGGCGGCAAAGGCCAGTTGCGCGGCATCAAGGGTCTGTTTGATATCCTGTTCGCTGTGTGCCGCCGACAGAAACCCCGCCTCATAACGCGACGGAGCCAGATAAATTCCCTGTTCCAGCATCCGGTGGAAGAAGACGCGGTAATCCTCCGCACGACATGCCTGCACATCGGCATAGGAGCGCACGGAGCCTCGGTCGGTGAAGAATAACCCGAACATCCCGGTGGCCTCCACAACTTCAACCCCCACCTCACAAGAAGCGGCGGCTTCCCGCAAACCACAGACCAACTGATCCATTCGGGTTTGCAGAGAATCAAAAAAGCCATCGGCCGAGACCAACTCTAAAGTGGCAAGTCCCGCCGCCATGGTGACGGGATTGCCGGACAGGGTGCCGGCCTGATAGATGGGGCCGGAAGGCGCCAACTGATCCATGACTTTGGCGCGCCCGCCAAAGGCGCCAACTGGCAGGCCTCCACCGATCACCTTGCCCAGCACAGTTAGATCGGGACGAACGTCGAAGCGTATTTGGGCGCCGCCTAAGCC
>RKRZ01000002.1 GCA_007571105.1 Gammaproteobacteria bacterium | reverse complement strand
GGAGGCTGCGCGCCGGCAGTGCGGCATGCGGCATGGCGCTGTCCAGTTGATCGGTGGCGTGGTGGTGCAAGGGGGCGGCATGGCGGAGATTCGCGACGGTGAGGGAATGTGTCTGGTGGCGACTTTGCCGGCCTGTCTGCACGGGCTGTCCGGGTAAGTTGTGCAGGTTGTGACTGTCAACGATTATTTGGCGCGCCGTGATGCGGAATGGATGCGCCCGATCTATGGGATGCTGGGGTTGACTGTCGGCGTGATTGTGCAGGGTCTGACGCCCGTGCAACGCCGCGAGGCTTATGCCGCCGACGTGACGTACGGCACCAACAACGAATTCGGGTTCGACTATCTGCGCGACAATATGGTGTTCAAGGCGGATCAGCGGGTCATGCGGGGCCAGCAGTACGCCATCGTCGATGAGGTGGACTCGATCCTGATTGACGAATCGCGCACGCCCCTGATCATTTCCGGTCCCACCGAAGACCGGACGGACCTGTACCACCGCATGAGCCAACTGGTGGTCGAACTGGTGCCCCAGAAAGAAGAGGAGGGGCCGGGCGATTATCGGCTCGATGAGAAGGCGCGCCAGGTCTACCTGACGGAAGAAGGCCACCATACGGTGGAGGAGGTGCTGATTCGGGAGCAGTTGATCCCGCCTGGAGCGAGTCTGTACGAGGTAGGGCACATTCGTCTGCTGCACCACATCAATGCCGCGTTGCGCGCGCGGACGCTGTTTGAGCGCGATCGCGACTACATCGTCTCGGAAGAAGGCAAGATTGTCATCATTGACGAGTTCACCGGCCGCAAAATGCCGGGGCGGCGCTGGTCGGATGGGCTGCATCAGGCCGTAGAAGCAAAGGAGGGGGTGCCGATCGAAACAGAAAACCAGACGGTCGCCTCAATCACGTTCCAGAACTATTTCCGCTTGTACGACCTTTTGGCCGGCATGACCGGAACGGCCGACACCGAAGCCTACGAATTCCAGGAGATCTACGGTCTGGAAGTGGTGGTTATCCCGACGCATAAGCCCATGATTCGCGCGGACTTAGGCGACATGGTCTTTCTGACCGCCGAGGAGAAATACAAGGAGGTGATGGAAGACATTCAGGATTGCGTCTCTCGAGGACAGCCGGTACTGGTGGGGACCACGTCGATCGCCAACTCGGAACTTCTCTCCGGCCTGTTGGCGAAGGCCGGAATTGAGCATCAGGTGCTGAATGCCAAATTTCACGAACGGGAATCCCAGATCATCGCGCAAGCCGGGCGTCCCGGCGCCGTGACCATTGCCACCAATATGGCCGGTCGTGGTACCGACATCGTGCTGGGCGGCGCACTGGAGGAGAGGAATGAGGAGGATGCCGATGAGCAGCGCGAGGCGCTGCAGCAGAACTGGCAGGACCGACACGACCGGGTGGTGGCGGCCGGAGGATTGCACATCATCGGCACGGAGCGGCATGAATCCCGGCGGGTGGACAATCAGCTGCGCGGGCGTTCCGGGCGGCAGGGTGATCCGGGTTCAAGCCGGTTCTACTTGTCGCTGGAAGACAGCCTGATCCGGATTTTTGCTTCCGAGAAGATGGCGGCGCTGATGCAGCGCCTGGGCATGAAGGAGGGCGAGGTCATTGAGCATCCGTGGGTGACCAAGGCCATCGGAAACGCGCAGCGCAAGGTGGAGGCCCGCAACTTTGACATTCGCAAGCACCTGCTGGAATTTGACAACGTGATCAACGATCAGCGCACGGTGGTGTATGGCCAGCGCGATGAGATTATGGGAGCGGAGGACCTCTCTGCCAATGTCCGCACCATTCGCGATGATCGGGTGGTGCACGTGTTTCAGGAATACATTCCACCTGACAGCATGGAAGAGGAATGGAATGCGTCGGGACTGGAACAGGCAGTGCAGGAGAATTTCGGACTTGCGCTGCCGTTGCGTGAGTGGCTGGATCAGGAACACGAGTTGGTTGCCGAGGGTTTGTTGCAGCGCATCCAGGAAGCGGTTGAAGAGGTTCTGGACGCCAAAGAGGCGCAGCTGACGTCGCCGACCATGCGGCAGTTGGAAAAAGACCTGTTGCTGGCAACGCTGGATGCGCACTGGAAGGAACACTTGGCGCTGATGGATCATCTGCGCCAGGGCATTGGCTTGCGCAGTTATGCACAGAAGAACCCGAAGCAGGAATATAAGCGCGAGGCCTTCGAGATGTTCCAGCAGATGCTGGATCGTATTGAAGAAGACTTTGTGCGTACGCTGTATCTGTTGCAGTTGCAGTCGATGGAGGAGTTGGGCGAGTTGGAGAAGCCGGCGACGCCAATGGCGGAACTGGATTATGGGGCAGAACCCCCACCCCCGGATTTCTCTGCTTCCGAACCCGCTCCCGCACCAGTGCGCAGCGTGGTTGCACCGCCGCCCATTCGGCGACGCGGCGCCAAGGTGGGCCGAAATCAGCCGTGCCCTTGCGGCTCCGGCAAAAAATTCAAGCGCGGCTGCGGCGCCGCGCAGAGTCGGCAGGCCGTATGAGCGATTGGAGCATCCCCGGGGTTCGTCTGGCGGGCGCTGAAGCCGGGCTGTATGCGGCATCCCGCCCGGATGTCGCGGTGTTGGAGTTGGCGCCGGGCAGTGAAACAGCGGCGGTATTTACGCGCAACCTTTTTTGCGCCGCCCCCGTTGAAGTTGCGCGCGAACATCTGCAGCAGGGAGCGC
>RKRZ01000196.1 GCA_007571105.1 Gammaproteobacteria bacterium | reverse complement strand
CTGACAGCTTGCTTTGCTGGAATTGAGGTTGCTCAATTTCAGCAGGGCACTTATCAATCCTCGGTTGTAGACTTTCAAAATGCCTCCTACCATCACCTCTCGAGTCGGTCGGTCATGTCATATCTATCGTCTTTCCCACACGATTCGGTGAAGACCCATAGTTCCCTTTTTGCAGCTAGGGTGCGCCATCCATGCTAAAATGCGCCACCCCGAAATTCGGAACCCTAACTTCATCATGTATGCAGTCATTGAGACGGGCGGCAAACAGTACCGTGTGCAGCCAGGCGACACCATTCGGGTGGAGCGCTTGTCCAATGAATTGGGCGAGGAAGTTGCCTTTGATCGCGTGTTGCTAATCTCGGGCGACAAAGACACGCTTGTGGGCACGCCGCACGTGGACGGCTCGCAAGTGACGGCTGAAGTGACGGCCCATGGCCGGGCCCCGAAGATTCACGTGGTGAAGTTTCGGCGCCGCAAGGATTCCAAGACCCGAACCGGACACCGGCAGCATTGGACAGAAGTCCAGATCCGGGACATCAAGCACTGAGGCGGATATGGCGCACAAGAAATCTGGCGGCAGTTCCCGAAACGGACGCGATTCCGAGTCCAAACGCCTGGGCGTGAAGCGCTTCGGCGGACAGCAGGTGACCGCCGGCACTATTCTGGTGCGGCAGCGCGGCACGCGCTATCGTCCCGGTCCTTTCGTCGGGGTGGGACGCGATCACACGCTGTATGCGCGCGTGGATGGGCAGGTGGAATTCCGCAAACGCGGGCGTGAAGCGCGCACCTACGTCTCCATTAATCCGGAAAGCCAGTAAATCTGCAGGCCAAGGCCCGCAGGACGGACGCTCCTCTTTCTCGGGAGGGCGGCCTTTCGCAACTTTATAATTCCCGACATGAAATTCGTGGACGAAGCCAGTCTGACGATCCGGGGCGGCGATGGCGGCCACGGTTGCGTCAGTTTTCGGCGTGAGAAGTTCATTCCGCGCGGCGGGCCGGATGGCGGCGATGGTGGCGACGGCGGCTCCGTATTCCTGCGCGGCAGCCACCATCTCAACACCTTGTCGGATTTTCGCGCCCAGCGTCATTTTCAGGCGCCGCGGGGTCAGGATGGCTCCGGTCGCAACCGAACCGGGGCGAGTGGCGAAGACATTTACATCGACGTGCCGGTGGGCACGCTGGTGCACGATGCGGGGACGGGCGAATTGATCGCCGACATTACCTCGGAGGCGGACGCTCTGGTGGCGCGCGGCGGCTTTCACGGATTAGGCAATGCCCGCTTCAAAAGCTCCACCAATCGCTCGCCGCGGCAGTTCACGGAAGGAGGCAAGGGCGAGGAGCGGATGCTGAATTTGCAGTTGAAACTGATGGCTGATGTCGGCCTGTTGGGTCTGCCCAATGCGGGCAAGTCAACCTTGATTCGTGCCGTCTCGGAGGCCACTCCGAGAGTGGCGGATTATCCGTTCACCACGCTGCATCCGTATCTGGGAGTCGTCAATGTCGGCGGCTATCGTCGCTTTGTAATGGCGGATATTCCGGGCATCATTGAAGGCGCGGCGGAAGGTGCGGGCTTGGGCCTGCAGTTTTTGCGGCACTTATCCCGCACCCGCCTCCTATTGCATCTGGTGGATCTTGGATCGGGAACGGATGTCTCACCGGCGGAATCCATTCGCCAAGTGGAGGGAGAGTTGCAACGCTTTCGCGACGCAGTGTTTTTACAGCCGCGTTGGCTGGTGGGCACCAAGGCCGATCTGATGGCGGCTGAAGAGGGTGCGGCGCGCCTTGACGAGCTATGTGAGACGATCGGGTGGGCGGGTCCGCGTTTTTTGATTTCCGCGGTGGCGCGGCAAGGTCTGGAAGCGCTCTTGCAGGCGGTCGATCAGTTTATGGAGCAGCAGTGTGAGCGCGCGGCATAAGTTGGGTGAAGCCCAGCGATGGGTCATCAAGTTTGGCAGTTCTCTGGTGTCCCACGAGGACCGCGGGCTTGCGCATGAAGCCATCCGTGACTGGATGCGTCAACTGGTAGAGATTCGGCAGAATCGAAAGTTTGCAATTGTGTCTTCCGGCGCTGTGGCAGAAGGCATGAATCGTCTGGGTTGGCGGGAGCGTCCGCATTCCCTGCACGATTTGCAGGCAGCGGCGGCCGTGGGACAGATGGGCTTGGTTCAGGCCTATGAGAGCGCTCTGGCCGAACATCAGTGCCACAGCGCGCAGGTTCTGCTCACGCATGAGGGCTTGCAGGACCGAGCGCGATATCTGAACGCCCGGACCACTTTGCGCACTCTGCTGGATCTGGGTGTGGTTCCGGTCGTCAATGAGAATGACACGGTATCGACTCAGGAATTGCAACTGGGGGATAACGATAATCTGGCTGCGATGGTGGCCAATTTGATTGAAGCGGACCTGTTGGTGATCATGACGGACCAGAAGGGCTTGTTTGATCGGGACCCTCGTGAAGATGCGCAAGCGCGCCTGATCGAAGAGGCGCAGATCGACGATCCGAAACTGGATGAATACGCGGGGGAAGGGCGCGGGCGTCTGGGTCGCGGCGGGATGCGCACCAAGATTGAGGCGGCGCGCGTGGCGGCGCGTGGCGGCGCCTGTTGCCTGATTACGCATGGAGCACAACCGGACGTGCTGTTGACACTTGCCGAAGCCGACATTGAGGCGAGTTTGTTGTTGCCGCCGGAAGG
>RKRZ01000003.1 GCA_007571105.1 Gammaproteobacteria bacterium | reverse complement strand
GTCGACCCGACGCAGCCGCCGATAAAGCTCGCCGCCAACAGCAAAGTGGAGGCAAATGCTGGCCACAAGTCATAGCCGACGGTGGTGTATCCGGTGGTGGTGGCGATGGAGATCACTTGAAACAGTCCGTGGCGCAGGGTGTCGCCGGGGTTGTCGTAATAACCGATGATCCAAAGATAACCCAGGCAGACAATTGCGACGCTGCTCAGAATGGTGACGTAAGCGCGGAACTCTCCATCCAGTCGATACGTATTGATGCCGCTGACAATCCGTTCATGAAAACTGCGACGAGGGGACACCAGATGAAAGTGGCCGTCATCCTGTCGGCGAAAGCGCGCGGAGAATTGGCTGAGCGCCAAGTAGTGGAGCCCGAAGTTGACGCCGGCCAACAGCATGAAGACCATGGCGATGCCTTCAATGACCACATCGTCGAAATAGCCGAAGTTGGCGTCATGGGTGGAGAATCCGCCGATGGCGATGGTGGAGAACGCATGTCCGGCCGCATCCAGCCAACTCATGCCCGCGCCCCAATACGCGAGCCCACAGGCTAAAGTCAGCGACAGGTACAGATACCACAAGGCTTTCGCCGTCTGCGTGATGCGCGGCGTCAGCCGCCGCTCGCCGAGTCCGTGCGGGGATTCGGCATAGTACAACTGCATTCCGCCCCCGACCATCGGCAAGACAGCCACGGCCAAGACGATGATGCCGAGTCCGCCGACCCATTGCAGGAACTGCCGATAAAACAGCAGTGAGGGGGGCAAGGCGTCGAGTCCGGAGAGGATGGTCGCGCCGGTGGTGGTCAGTCCGGAGACGGCCTCGAAGATTGCATCGGTGCCGCTGAGATTCAGGGTGGGGGAGACATAGAGGGGAATCGACCCGGCCAGCCCCAATCCGATCCAGAACAGAGAAACCACCACGAAACCGTCGCGCAGACGCAGCGGCTGGGTGCGCGGTGCGCGATGCGCGGCATGCGCCCACAAAGCCGTGCCCATGAGAAACAGCAGAAAGAAGGCGTACAGGAACGCAAAGGCTTCGCCGTCATCAAGCGCCAGACTGACCGCCAGGGCGGGCAGCATGGTCAGACTGAAAAACGCCAGCAGGTAGCCGAGCAAGCGCTGGACGACCTGATACTGGATGGGCATCGGAGCTTATCCGAGAAACGTGGCGCTAACCTGAAACAGTGTCTCGACGTCGCGCATTCGGCGTTTGTTCGAAACGAACATGATGACGCGGTCTCCCGGCTGCACCTGAGTGGCAGGATTCGGGATGATCAATTCGCCCTCGCGGCTCAAGGCGGCAATGTCGATTCCCTCGGGGAGTTTTAATTTTCCGCAGGGCTTCTCGGTGATTGGCGACGTCTCCTTGGCTTGGATCTCCAGGGCTTCGGCATTGCCGCGGTGCAAGGAGTGCGCCGCCAGCACTTCCCCGCGGCGAATGTAAGCGAGCAATTCGCTCAGCGTGTCCTGTTGGCGAGAGATGGCAATGTCGATGGTGCGCGTCACCAGGTTGATGTAGCTGGGCCGATTCACCAGCGCGAGAGTGGTGGTTGCGCCGAGACGACGGGCGCCCATGGCGGCCAGCACATTGGATTCCTCATTGTTGGTCAGGGCGCAGAACATGTCCATTTCGCGAATGTTTTCGTTTTGCATCAGACGCTCATCAAAGGCGTCGCCCTGGATGACCAGGGCCTTCTCTAGATGTTCGGCCAAGTAGCGGGCGCGGCGCACGTCGTTTTCAATTAATTTGATGCGGTGCGAATATTCCAGTCGCGAGGCCACGCTGAAGCCAACGTTGCCGCCGCCGGCAATCAGGATGTGGCGGATGGGATCGGTGTCCTTTCGGGCCTGGTGCACGATGGTCTCGATCTGGTCCTGCCGCGCCAGCAGAAATATCTCATCGTGCGCGCGCAAGCGAAGTTCTTCATCGAGGGGGACGATCTGCTCATCGCGATAGATGGCCGCGATGTATATCTGAATATCGGAAAGTTCGGAGTACAGATTGTCCAGAGTGCGTCCTGCCGCCGGCGCTCCCGGCTGGATTCGCACCGCCACCAGTTCGGCGAGGCCGTCGGAGAATTCGACAGAGTGCAGGATTCCGGGGCGGCGCACCAACCGCTCCACATGTTTCGCCGCAATCAATTCAGGGCTGATCAGCAAATCAATGGACATGATGTCGGTCATGTCCGGCTCGCCGCTTTTGAGGTATTCGGAAGACCGCACCCGGGCAATGCAGCGGGTGGTGTTGTAGCGTTCGCGCGCGACTCGGCAGGCCACCATGTTGACCTCGTCGCTTTCGGTCAATCCCACCAGCATGTCGGCGTCTTCAATGCCGGCGCGCTCCAGGATCAACGGATGCGCGCCGTTGCCGTTTAGGGTTCGCAGGTCTTCACGCTGTTGGACATTTTTGAGGTGCTGTTCCTTGAGGTCGATCAGCGTGATGTCGTGGTTCTCGCGCGCCAGGCCTATCGCCAAGGCGCTTCCGATCTGTCCGGCTCCGAGAATGATGATTTTCATGCGGCAACCTGATCTCAGTCAGTTGAGCCCGACTTCAATTCCAGTCCCAGGTTGCGAATCTTCCGGTACAGATAACTGCGTTCGTTGCCGGTGCTGCTCGCCAGATCCTTCATGCGTCCGCCGCTTTTGCGGATGTGGTACTGATAATACATCTTTTCGAATTCCTTGTGCGCGGCATTG
>RKRZ01000036.1 GCA_007571105.1 Gammaproteobacteria bacterium | reverse complement strand
TTGCCATCAATCAGTGCCGTAAGGCGAATGGTGAGGAGCCGCTGGAATACATGACGGGTCCGATTGTGGATCTTCTGGCCTACATGGCCTACGAGTCCCGAGGTCAGATCATCAATGTGGTGGTGCCCGAGGATGATCCGCGCGCCTTGGAGGCGTATCTCAAGGGACGCGAGTTTTACCTCACGCGCCGGGGACAGTTGAATTTCGCCTGCGCGCACTGTCATTTCAGCATGGCCGGCAAGAAATTGCGCACAGAATCTTTAAGTCCCGCGCTGGGCCAGGCGACGGGCTGGCCGGTTTACCGCTCCAAGTGGGGCGCGATCGGCACACTGCACCGGCGTTATAGCGGCTGCAACAAGCAGGTTCGCGCCAAGCCTTTCAAGGCGCAGGGCGAGGAATATCGCAACCTGGAGTATTTCCATACCCACATGAGCAATGGGCTGCCGCTCAATGGTCCGGCCGCGCGAAAATAACCGATGAAATCGCTTCGCTTGCTGACACTTTCCTTTGCAATCTCGCTGTGGGAGTTGAGCCTCCCAGTGGGCGCAGCGGACCAAGAAGCCTTTGATGAAGTTTTGGCTGCGGCGATTGCCGCACAGGAAAAAGCGGCCTCTGTCAGTGGCGAATGGCGGGATGTCGGCAAATTCCTCGAGGAGGCTCAGAAGCTTGCGCAATCCGGAGATTTCGAAACAGCGATTGCACTGGCGAAGAAAGCCGAGGATCAGTGCCACCGCGGTTATGAACAGATGACGTCTCAGGCTGGCAAGGTCGGTTTGGAACCGTTTTTGCAATAGTTTGAATCCCATGAACCTGAGCCGGCGCGAATTTCTGTCGGTGATGGTTGCGGCTTCTGCGGCCGGTATGCTTCCGCACCGGGGGGCTTGTGCCGCAAACACCCTTTATGACTTGCTTCCGTTCGGGGATGTGCGGATTCTGCACTTCACGGATTGTCATGCGCAACTACTGCCGGTCTACTTCCGGGAGCCGGACACCAACTTAGGGTTAGGGCCAGCCTACGGGCGCGTGCCGCATCTGGTTGGACAGGCGTTTTTGGATCACTTCGGGATCACTCCCGGTAGTCGTGAGGCGTATGCGCTTGCGCACCTGGATTTTCCCGAACTGGCTCGCAAATACGGTAAGGTTGGCGGCTTCGCGCATCTGGCCACCTTGGTTCAGAGTTTGCGCGAGCAGGTCGGCGAGGGTCGCAGTTTGTTGCTGGATGGGGGCGATACCTGGCAGGGTTCCGCCACCGCCTTGTGGACGCGGGGCGCGGACATGGTGGAAGCGTGCAATCGTCTGGGCGTCGACATCATGACGGGGCATTGGGAGTTCACTTACGGGGAGGAATCTCTGCGCGCCAATCTGGAACAAGCCAACGCGCAATTTGTGGCCCAGAATGTGCGCTTGACGGAAGAGGCGTTATTTGACGAACAGCCGGCTTATGATGAGGAAAGCGGCCATGCCTTCGCTCCCTATGCTCTGCGGGAGTTGAACAATCATCAGGTCGCCGTCATTGGCCAGGCATTCCCGTACACGCCGGTGGCGAATCCACGGCGCTTTGTATCAAACTGGCGTTATGGCATTCAGGAAGAAGCCCTGCAGGCACTGATCCACCAGATTCAGGCGCAGCATAAGCCGGCACTGATCCTGTTCCTGTCGCACAACGGCATGGATGTCGATCTCAAGTTGGCGTCGCGGGTGACGGGTCTTGATGCGATCTTGGGAGGACATACGCACGATGGGGTTCCTGCGGCGATTGAGGTGTCCAATCCGGGAGGGATGACGCTGGTCACGAATGCCGGTTCCAATGGCAAGTTTTTGGGCGTGATGGACATTGAATTGCGCCAGGGTCGCCGTGCCGGAGTTCGCTATCGCCTGTTGCCGGTGTTTTCTTCGCTGCTTCCGGAAGATCCGGAAATGCGGGACTGGATTGCGCAGATGCGTGCGCCTTATCTAGACAAGTTGCAGCAGCCGTTGTCAGTTGCGGGGCAGACTCTGTATCGCCGAGGAAATTTCAATGGCACTTTTGACCAGTTAATCTGCGAGGCGCTTCTGGAACACTACGA
Organism: Gammaproteobacteria bacterium; assembly: GCA_007571105.1. Classification (GTDB taxonomy): domain Bacteria; phylum Pseudomonadota; class Gammaproteobacteria; order Poriferisulfidales; family Poriferisulfidaceae; genus Poriferisulfidus. The sequence goes on along the minus strand of RKRZ01000036.1, from coordinate 629 downwards.
TGCCGAAATTGCGTGGTCTCCAGGATTCCGGTGGGGCACAAGCGTGCTGCCGGGCGAGATTCTGACGATGGAGCATGTCATGACACAGACCGCCATCACTTATCCGGAGACCTACATGAATGAGATGAGCGGAGAGATGATCAAATTGATTTTGGAGGATGTCGCAGACAATTTGTTTAACGCGGACCCGTATCAGCAGCAAGGCGGAGATATGGTGCGAGTGGCGGGGTTGGAATACGATCTTGATGTCAGTGCGGCGATGGGCGACCGGGTCCGAAATCTGCGCCTGCGCAATGGTGAGGCGCTATCCGAGACCCGACAATACAAGGTCACCGGTTGGGGGGTGGTTGGCGAAGTCGCGCCGGGGCCGCCTGTGTGGGAGATTGTCAGCCGTTGGATTTCCGAGCGCGAGGAAGTCAATGTGCCGCATCTGAATCAGCCGAAACGGCTTAATGTGGGCGACAACCCTGGAATTGCGTGAACTAAATGGGGGGCTTCCAGTCAAAAGCAGGTGAGAGCGATTAATACGTTGAATCCACATTCCCGGAGGTTTTATGGAACACGTTTTTTTCTCGTTTCTTCTACTGATGTTTTCAGGTTCTGCAGTTGCTTCGACCACTGTATCCGTC
>RKRZ01000051.1 GCA_007571105.1 Gammaproteobacteria bacterium | reverse complement strand
GTTTGCACATGGCCCGCGCGGACACTCTTGCAAACATTGTCCGGGAATTCCCGTTCGGGAAATCCGCAAGCGAGCCGCAGCACCACGCCTTCCCGTTCGCCGCCGAGCGCCGAAGGTTCGCTGTGGGCGCGCTCCAGGAATGTGCGAATCGCCTCGACAGACGCAAACCGCCCCCTGAACAAGACCGGGACAACCGGAATCCCCTTGCCGTGCGCATAGGCTTCCAGTTTGGCGAAGGATGCAAAAGCACCGCCCCTATTCCGAAGCGCGAAAGCATGGAAGGTCCGGTCTTCGGGAACCGGGCCGTAGGCAATGCTGTGCAGACCGTAAATGTCCTCGCCATAGAGATGGACACCCTGCTCCGTCACCTTCCAGGCATGGTGCTTCTTGACCATCGCCATCCAGCCGGCGTCGCTGGATGTGGAGACGCTGCGCGCGTAAACATTGCCGCCATGCAATAACGTATTACCACCATCCAGCTTCTCCGTCGCAATGACAGGGACACCAACAAAGCGCTGCGGATCCGGATGCACGCTGTCCTTGCGCCCTGCAGCCGGCGACCACGGCCAATAGGGTGTACCCGGATATTTGCGGACCACGACCCGATTCCCTGTATCACCGAGTAGCATGTTGCGGGCAAAGTTGTTCAACCGTAACATTGAGGCTGTCCGTCAATGCCTTCTTCTGGCCCCAGTCACTGTCGGTGGCGTTGACAATTACTGCGCCTGAGGCTACTGCAACTGCCAGGAATTTGCGGTCGGAAGGATCCAGATCGTTTTTCGGCAGGTTCTCGAACCCTCTTCGCTCATCGGCGCATTGCAGTATTGTGACCCTCTGAACTCGACGGCCTCCATGCTGGTGGTTGAATACATGCTTGAAGAAAGCATCTCCTACACCGGGTGCTCCGGAAAATTTCAAATGCTTTTGGTATTCACTAATAATGAGACCTTTATCATCCACAACAATAATTTCTCTCTTGATTAAGGATTCCAACTTGTTCACGCAGGAAACTTGACAAGATATATCCGCATGAGTATCCCGAAAGTTAGCCACTATTGCCACATTAGTATCGACAACAAAGACACTCATTATTTTTCTCCCATGCGCCTTTGCAATGATGCTTTAGCAATGGCTGCAATTTCTCCCAACTCATCTCCAAAGAAATTATCGGGCCAATTTTCAATCTCACCCCACTTGTTAAGAATCAAGTCATCGATCCTAGCTCCACCCCGTTCTGTGGATACAAAGTATAATTTTACCTCCTCAGAGGATACCTTTTCCTCCGCCACACGTCGTTGCAGCCGGCGCATCAAGTGTTCACTGTGGCTTTCCACAATAATCTGCAACTTTCGAGCCTGAGCGACATTGAGTATGACATCAGCGAGTCCAGATTGAACAGCTGGGTGAAGATGGATTTCCGGCTGTTCCATAAGCACAATCGAACCTTCTGGAACGTAATACAGGAGAACAAGCGCAGGTAATACTTGGGATACACCGAATCCTACATCTGTAAGTGCTGTTGGTGCACTGGATTGAGTTGTCTTTACGGTAACTCTGTAAAGATTTGTTCCTTGATCAATCTCCTTCAGATGAAAATCGTGAATAAGTCCTAATTCTTGTAACCAGTATGCAATCATTTCTTGAAATGACCTCCTTTTCCTCTTGTATCCAAGGCTTCTTGTTTCCTTGTCCCGAGTCGCGGAAAGTATCGCGTCCATAGTGCGCTCTCCTCGTTGCCCAACATCTTCAGGTCTGGATCCAGCCCAATGATACTCCCGGCTAGGATGTTCACGCAACGGTCCCAGATAATATATAGAGTCTATAAGGTCTTCATATGCTAATTCAAAGATACCGAGAAAATAGGTATTTTGATAAAAAAATCTGACTTCATCCGGAAATAAATGAGTTTTTATGGGTGGTGGCAAGGGCCATGCTCGACCCTTATTACGGATGAACTTAAATTCCGTATTTCCAGTTTCAAGTCTGTATTTGTTTTTATCTCCAAGTTCCAAAAAAAACTCTACCTCATTGAACTTGTATTCTAGCCGGTATGACCAGGGTCGATCTTGCCGCAAGCCAACTTCACAAGTCGTTTCAATCGTGTCGCTCTCGAACAAGGTTTCCCCGATCGATTTCATCGGTTCATTTATTTTCAGAATATTAGGTAGCGACCATTCCAAGCTCCAGGAGATTCTTTTTTTATGGTTGTGCCGATGCACAGCATCGGCAAACGTTCCAAGATTGACCAGATCGGTCGGACTGCCGAAATCAAGCACCAAGCCGCGGTCGGTGGCGTTCTTGGTTTGCTTGAGCAACAAGAGAAGCTGGAGAAGGCTGCTCTTGCCAGCGCTATTGGCGCCGAAAAGCCCGGTCACTTTACCCAATTCCAGATCGACCTCTGGCCAAGCCTTGAAATTGCGGATTTTCATGCGCTTGAGCATCTGCAAGCCTCCTGCCCTCGGCACTGGATCGGTGGTGCGTATTTGCCGCGAATCCGGCTTCGAGCACACGGCAAGCGCAGCCAGCCGCCGTGCCTCCTTTGCACCTTACAGCCGTCGTACGCTTCTTTCAAGGGGCTGGCGGTTCCTGTCGTTCCGGCTTACCTGTCCGCTCCCGCCCCGGCCCGATCCGTGCTATATGCCGGCTGCCATGAGCGGGATGCGCCATATCGCTGTCATCGGCGCCGGCATTGTCGG
>RKRZ01000187.1 GCA_007571105.1 Gammaproteobacteria bacterium | reverse complement strand
CTGCACTCAATCGAGGGCTCTATGACTTGTTCAAGGGTGACAAAGGGACACGTTGGCAACGGACGGGACACGTTCAGGAAGAAATCTCCGGCGACGGTTCATCCCGTTATATCATTCGTGCGGAGTCGGGGAAAATAGACCTCAACGCAGCTTCTGAAGATTTGCTTCACGGACTTTTAGGGCCCCGAGATGCAACTTCTGTGCTAACGCAACGTTCTCGCGGACCACTTTTATCAATCGACGCTCTGAAGCTTCCTGAGCAGATTCGGTCCGCAGTGACTGTGCATTCAGGATCAACAAGTGTTGACCCCATGCTGGCCTCCCGAGCGGTCCTGTTGGCGATTCCAGGGCTTACGAGCCAAGAGGTTCATCCCTTCCTGCTGAGGCGTGAGCAATTTTCTGCTCAACCAGGACTTACCCGCGGAGAGGCCGCCCAAGCTGCTGCTCACCTATTGAAAGCAGGAAAAGAACACCTTGCTCTCCTACCAGAGCAAGATTACACTATTTCCGCAGAAGGGATCACTGAAAAAGGGGCTAGGGCTTTTCGACAAGCCCTGATTCGAGTGAAGCCAGACCCCCACCGCCCATATTCGATCTTGGCTTGGACTGCACGAGCCGAGCCCCTGCACCGCATGAGCCTGAATTAGCCCATGAGTCAAATGCGAGAGGTTCTCAGACAGTTCTGGTCCTGGTGGTGCAGAGAATTAACCGGGGCGATTCCACGATCTGTGAAAAAGTGTCTTTGCCCTCGCGGCAACACTATCCACTTGGATATCGAAGAAGACCGTGTGCAAGTTTTTTCCTCAGCGGATGGGGAGGTGGAGAAGTGCACAGAAATTGATTTTGAAAAAGGAGCCTCCGCTAAAGATGCGCTGCCTGAGTTCTCCAAACCGGAGAATACGACGATAGAACTTTTAGTTGCCTCCGGGCAAGCGCTCGTCAAGGAAATCGCCATGCCGCGAGTTGCCCAGAAAAATCTACGCAAGACATTGGGCTACGAAATGCACCGGCTGACGCCATTCTCGGTAGACGATGTCTACTACGATCATGAAATTGTCAGCTCTGATGATCGCACTCTCCAGATACGGTTGTCCGTCGTCCCGAAGCATATTGTCCATGCGGCAACACGCTGGCTTGATAACTGGAACCTGCAACACGTGCCCAACACCACCCGGCCTTCGGCCGAACAAGCAGGAAACAGTCCGAAAAAAGCAACAAAGCTTTGTTTCCGGGACCGTCGTTATAGCGCCTGGAGTGCGAACAGACAGTTACTGATTTCATTAGCAATCAGCGCCGCCGCATTGATCCTTGCAATATTCATTCCGTTGATCTCCTGGAATAATGATTTGGCTGATCTGCAAACTCAGTTAGTGACATCCGAAAGAGACAGCGCGGAATACTTGGCAAGGAGCCGGGTTTTGGAACAGTCGCTACGGCAGGCAAAGTTTCTGGAGGGACAAATCAACAGGCGAGTCAGCTCCTTGGAGTTATTGGAAGAGTTAGCCATGCGTCTGCCAGACAACACATGGCTTGCCCAATTTGAATGGCGAGAAGGGACGGTGCGGCTGCAAGGCTATTCGAGCGATGCGACAGCCTTAATCGGGATGCTGGAAGCGTCAGACGCATTTGCAAACCCGCAGTTTGCCTCTCCAGTCGTTCGAGATCATAAAGGACACGATCAATTTCACTTGGTAGTCACAGGGAAAAAATGAGCACTCAAGGAAACAAAATTGCGGCACTAGCTATTTTGTTAGTGCTGATAGCAGTCTTCTTATTCGCCGCCGCTTTCCCTATCTGGCGAAGTTACCAAAGTTTATACTCGGAGATCGCAGGAGTACAAGAGCGACTTGACCGCGCCGTCGCGGCAAATGAAAACGCCAAGTCCACGCTGGCACGATCCGAATCACTCGGAGAGTTGGAACGCTTCCTTCTTGTAGGAGAGAGTACAACCCATGCTGCCGCCCTCCTTCAAAGCCGAATCGGTGACTTGGTTGCTAGATACGGAGGGCAACTGACGAGCACTCAGGCAATTCCAGCAGAATCCGGACAAAGCATGGCTCATTTGTCTGTTCGTGCCCATTTCATGGCAACCGCAGAAAGCTTAGTGCGAATACTGATGGACTTGGAAGGGCAGTTGCCGCTGCTGGTGATGGAAGAGTTGAGAGTTTCTTCCCGCGGGGGCCGAAACCTCTATGAAAATACGCTGCTTGATGTGAGTTTCAGAGTGTCCGGATGGATGGCCAAGTCGCAGTGAGAGACAGCGTGAGCGCTTCCATGGCCCGGTGCATTCCCTATGCTCTGCCGGCGCTGTTCGTCGGCTTGGCCTTAGTTTGGACCGGGATTGCACTTTGGCCGCACTCCTTTCAAGTAGGTGACCCCAAAAGACCGAATGCCAGCGCGGAGCCATTTCCGGTCTTGGCTTTTCATCCAGTTTCGGAGCCCGTGCAGTTCACTGAACGGCCTTTATTTCGTGCTAGTCGCCGTCCCCCGAAGGTCCAAGAGCCCAACGAGGGCTTAGCAGACATTGAAGCAATTGAGAAAACGCAACCCGAACCAGAGCAAGTCCTAACACTGAATCACTCCTTGACAGCGGTAGTCATTACGGAAGAGGAAGCAGCTGTATATTTGATGAGTCCGCACCAATCGGAATTGATTCACCTGACATACGGAGAGACCGTAGATGGTTGGACGCTGTCCGAAATCCAACCCG
>RKRZ01000100.1 GCA_007571105.1 Gammaproteobacteria bacterium | reverse complement strand
CTAGAGGAGAGGCTGAAGCTGCAGTGGATTTGGCCATCAGGTAGTTGATTCATTACCCGTTTGCACACAATCATTCTACTCGATTCGTTCTTCTGCGCATTTTTGATACCGTGAAATAGTGCCTTTTTTGCTGCGATTCGTATGCCTGACGGTTGACAACAGCGGTACATACAGAACCGTCATATGCGGTTCTATAGGAGCTGCTGATGACAACCTCCAGGCATCCGAATCGCAACAAAAAAAGCCCTATTTCACGGCATCAAAAATGTGCCGAACAGCGAATAGAGTAAGATGATGCCGTGCAAATGGATAATGAATCAACGACCTGATGGCCTACCCCAATCCAGCTCCCGCTAATCTCCCGGACGAACAAGCGTCTGCGGATACGCGAGCCATTCCCATCAACAAGGTCGGCATCAAGGATATTCTGCACCCCATTCGCTTCGTCGACCGCAGCGGCGAAGCGCAATCTACTGTCGCTCAAATCACCATGACGGTGAACCTGCCGCCGAGCGTCAAAGGCACTCATATGTCGCGCTTCGTGGAAATCCTGGAGGACCAGGACAAAGCCATTTCATTGCAAAGCGTCCATGCCTTGCTGCAAACCATGACTTCGCGGCTGAATGCAGAACAGGGATACATCGAATTGAATTTCCCCTTCTTCATGCCAAAGACGGCGCCGGTTTCCAGGGTTCGCAGTTATCTGGATTATCAGGTTCGTCTGCATGGCCATCTCGATCAAAACCGAAGCCGGCTGGAAGTCAGCGTAACCGTGCCGGTCACCAGCCTGTGCCCCTGCTCCAAAAGCATCTCGAACTATGGCGCCCACAATCAGCGTTCGCATATCACGCTGACGGCCAGCATGGTCAAGCCGGTCTGGGTCGAAGAGTTAATTGAAATGGCAGAGAAGAGCGCTTCTTGTGAATTGTATGGCCTGCTCAAACGCGGAGACGAAAAATATGTCACCGAGCGCGCCTACGACAACCCCAAATTTGTCGAAGACATGGTGCGGGATATCGCCATGCAACTGAATGAAGACGACCGCATTCGGACCTATCGGGTGGAGTCCGAAAACTTCGAGTCCATCCACAATCACTCCGCATACGCCTGTATTGAAAAGGACAAGTCACGGGATGTCGTCATGCGCCGGGACAACATCACCTACCTCGCCATGTCGCAGATGCAATCTGCCACCATGGCGCGCAATTACGAAGACGATTGACACCACGCGCCGGCCAAGGCACGTGTTTTAGTTCTATTAACTTTCTTTCGCTGCTGTCCGCGGCGTTAGCGTGTATGCCGCCACCACGTGGCGCAGTACCTCACGTGTAATCTCCCGTGACAGCGGCCCGGATTTCTTGTGATGGTGCGCCGTCACCATGGTGGCTTCCTTGCCACGCTGCAGCAGATGAATCTCCAGGAGAATTCCTCCCTGCTCTTCCACTGCGCGTCCCCGATAGCGAAATACCAGCGTTCCGGTCGTGCGATCCGAGTCAATCAAATACAACCCCGAACGCTCCAGCGCCGCGCCAACCTGGCGCCACACACTGCTGAAATCATCTTCCACCACCAGCACCGGCACGCCGCCAATGTTTTCAATGTCCAGTTGTACCGTCCCGACCACTTCCTCTTCTTCCAAGGTCGCTACCCCTTCCATGCGCGAAACCCCTAGATGTTCCATGATGCGCACCAACATCTCGGCTTCCTTATTCGGGTCCGGCACTGAAGTTTTCCAGACCACTTTCTTCTCCGCATTCAAGCCCGCCACCTCCATACTCTGGCGCGCCACAAAAAGGTTGGCGTAGCCGCTCGGCTCCCGCTCCATGCGGGCGCGGAATTTTTCGCGCTTCGCGGTGAAGTGCCGGTGTGAGTCCTCCTCTCCCACGCTTTGCACCACGTTGCGCCATTCAGTCTCCAGAATGCCGAGCGTCGGCTGCTCCAACACCAACTCAAATCCCTGTTGCTCCCAAAACTCACGCAAATGCGGCCACACGGCAACCGGGGCGGCGCCAATTTCCAGCCAGCGCACCGTTCCTTCCCGACGCACTTTCATTTCCAGAAATTCCGGCAGCACGGCCGCTTGGGTGCCGCGTCCCGTCGACCTGGCACTCACTCCCAAATCCGGGATGATCAGTTTCTGGCTGGTGTCCGGCGGGCTCATCTCCGGCGGCACTTTCAATGCCTCCACCGAACCGCTTGCGGTGTACTCTTCCTCTCCCGTGAATATCTCGCTTTCCAGAAGATCGGCCGCATCATCCACCAATTCCTCAATGGTCAGGGGCTCGTCGCCACAACCGGCAAGCAGCGGCAGCACGCCTGCAATCAGCCAAATTCGTTTCATGCCAACACTTCCGCCGTGCGCATGGCTGTGCGCAAACGATTGTGATGCTGCTCTGAGAGCGGCGTCAGAGGAAGCCGAATTCCTTCCCGGATCAGGCCCATTTCATACAAGCACCATTTGGCCGGAATCGGATTGGATTCCACAAACAAATCCCGATGCAATGCATCAAGCTTCCGGTTGTGCTCCTGCGCCGTCTCTGCATCGCCGGAAGTCGCTGCCGCACACATCTGGTGCATCAGGCGCGGGGCCACATTGCCTGTGACCGTAATAACCCCCACCCCGCCATTGAATAATGTCTCCATCGCCGTTGCATCATCTCCACTGATAATCAGAAAATCCTCCGGACACGCGTCACGCAATTGCCGGATGCGCTGCACATCTCCTGTAGCCTCTTTGATTCCGACAACGCCGGGAAGTTCCGCGCAGCGCGCTACGGTCTCCGGCAACATGTCGCAAGCCGTTCTTCCGGGAACGTTATACAAAATCTGCGGAGTTTTTGCTGCGTGCGCAACCGCCCGGTAATGCTGATATAAACCATCCTGTGTCGGTTTATTGTAGTACGGCGTCACCGTCAGGCATGCATCCGCTCCTGCGTCTTCTGCCCGCCGCGTCAATTCAACCGCCTCCGTCGTTGCGTTCGCTCCCGTGCCGGCAATCACCGGAATTCGCCCCCGAACCTGATCCACGACACGAGTGATCACCTCGTGATGCTCCACCAGATTGAGCGTCGCCGACTCGCCAGTCGTGCCCACCGGCACCAAGGCATCGCTGCCCGCGTCCAGGTGAAACTCGACTAACTCGCCCAGTGCCGTGTAATCCACTTCTCCGGAAGCTGTCATAGGGGTCACCATGGCAACCATGCTGCCATAAAATTGGGCCATGTGTGTCAGGGACTTTAGAAAACCGCAGTCATCATAGCAAACCTGCCGATGCCTTCGGAATTTTCTGCAGATATGCTATGCTGAAACCTCAAAATTTCTTGATTATTGAATGCCATGGCCGCTCCTGCGATTAAGGAAGGGAAGCCTGCTCCCGACTTCGAACTGCCCGCAACCGGGGACAAAAACATTTGCTTGTCCGACTTGCGCGGAAAGTTTGTCGTGCTGTATTTTTATCCCAAAGATCATACCCCGGGCTGCACCACGCAAGGACAGGATTTTCGCACCCTCCATACACGTTTTCGGCGGCGCAAAACCGTCGTACTCGGACTCTCTCGCGACTCAGTCAAGACACACGAGAACTTCAAGACCAAACACAAGTTTCCGTTTGATCTGGTATCTGACCCGGATGAAGTCGCCTGCAAGCGCTATGGCGTCATGAAACTGAAGAACATGTACGGGCGCAAGGTGCGCGGCATCGAGCGCAGCACTTTTTTGATTGATCCGGACGGCATTGTTCGTCGGGTCTGGCGCAAAGTTCGGGTCCCCGACCACGCAACGGAAGTACTGGACGCTCTCATCGAGACGTCCAAAGCCTAAGACTCAGCCACCCTCCGCTGGAGATTGTGGCTTCGGCCACAACCGCAGCACCACATCGATCAGGGACGCCAAGGGAATAGCAAGCAAGACACCCCAGACACCCCACAAGCCGCCAAACACCAGAATCGCCGCCAGAATCGCGGCCGGGTGCAGATCGACCACTTCCGAGAACAGCAGTGGGACCAGTACGTTCCCGTCCAGGAACTGCACCACCAGATACGACAGGAACATCCACGCCAACTGCGGCGAGACGCCCCACTGCGACACGCCGACCAGCAACACTGGAATCGTCACCACCACGGCACCCACATAGGGAATGATCACCGACACCCCGACCAGAAACGACAACAGCAAAGCGTATTGCAGGCCGAACAAGACAAACACGATATAGGTCGCCACCCACACCACCAGAATCTCGACCAGCTTGCCGCGCAGATAGCTGGAAGCCTTGAGATGCATTTCATGCAGCACAGCCCTGTTCAGCGCCGTCTGTCCCGGAAAGTGATCGGTCAACCAATCCATGATTTTCTGCTTGTCCTTGAGCAGAAAGAACACCAGAATCGGCACCAGAATGGTGTACACCACAACCGACAGGGCATCCACCACCGTATCGACTGAAAACCGAATCACTTCATCTCCGAAGGCCAGCACTTCGGTCCGCACGGCCGCCAGAATTTGTTCTGCCTGCACCGGACTGATCAATTCCGGATACCACTGCGGCAGAGACTCCACCCAATTCTGCACTGTCGCAATCATGTTGGGCAGGCGCACAGCCAAATCGACGATCTGCTGCGACAGCAAAGGCACCAGCCACAGCAACAGCACCATCAGACTGGCGACAAACAGGAAATACACCAGCAACATCGCCATCATTCGCGCCATCCGTGCCTGCAGGATGCGCACCAATCCTTCCAGGATATAAGCCAGCAATACGCTGACCAGCAAAGGCACCAGAACTTCGCCTACCCACAGAACAACAATCAACCCCAGCGCTAACGCCGCCAGCAGCGCCAACACCTGCGGGTCGTTGAAGTGCCGTTGGTACCAGTCTCGAATCGCGCCCATCAAGCTACTCCCGTCCCTGAAGCAAAGCGCAGCATAAAGTTCATCAGGGCGCTCACCACCGGCGGTTGATGCGGTTGGTTGATGCTAACCAGAGACAATTTGCGCGTCAGCGGCGGAGTCAACGAAGCACATCCCAAGGTCCCCAATTCCAATTCCTTGTGCAAAGTTTCCCGGGACAGAATCGACACCCCCATGCCGGCTTCCACGGCGCCCTTGATCGCATCCAGACTACCCAATTCCATCACAATATCCATGCGATCGGTATTGACGCGCTGTCGTTTCAAATAGTTCATGATGACCTCTCGTGTGCCGGAACCTTCTTCCCGAATAATAAACGGATAATCCAGCACCTCCCGAATCCGTACGGGAACTCTACTCAATAAGGGATGCGAAGGCAACGCAATCGCAACTAATTCGTCCATCTTGTACATCTCCACATGCAGCGATCTGCTGTCGACAGGGCCCTCCACAATGCCCAGATCAGCCGTCCCGTTTTCTACCATATCCGCAACCCCCTCGGTATTTGAAATTTTCATCCGCAAAGACATATCCGGATGTTCCAGGCAGAACTCTCGCAACAATCGCGGCAGCATATACACGGCAATGGTATTGCTTGCCCCGACGGTTACCGGGCTACTCAAATCTCCCACAAGTCGGGTCATTTCGGCCTCCATCTCGCCGTAGAGGCGAAACACTTTCTCAGCGTATTCATACATCTTGCGCCCAGGCTCCGTCAATGTGATGCGGTTATGGCGACGATCGAACAAGCGAACCTTGTAGTAGTCCTCCAACTGCCGAATCTGAAAGGTCACGGCCGGCTGCGTCAGGTGCAAGGCCTTCGCTGCCTTGGTGAAATTCAACAGTCGCGCAACGGTGTAGAAAGCCTTCAGGCGACGGTCGGACATTGGGGAGATACGGGCTGAAACGCGGGAGCATTTCAGTATACACGCTCTCCGCAACGCATCATTCAAAGCCGACTCATTTTGTAGAATGCGCGTCTATGCGCCTGTCCCGCTTCCCTCTGACTACGTTGCGTGAGACGCCTGCGGACACCGAGGTCGTCAGTCACCAGTTAATGGTCCGCGCCGGCATGATCCGTGCACTGGCTTCGGGCCTTTACACCTGGATGCCGCTGGGCTTGCGCGTGGTGCGCAAGGTCGAGTCCGCGGTTCGAGAGGAAATGAACCGGGCTGGTGCGCTGGAATTGATCATGCCGGCAGTGCAGCCGGCAGAACTGTGGATGGAATCCGGGCGCTGGGAGCAGTACGGCCCGGAATTGCTGCGCCTGCAGGACCGCCACCAACGCGAATTCTGCTTCGGCCCCACTCACGAGGAAGTCATTACCGACATCGCACGGCGCGAATTGCAAAGCTACCGGCAATTGCCCGTGAACTATTACCAGATCCAGACCAAGTTTCGCGACGAAATTCGACCGCGCTTCGGCGTCATGCGCGCCCGCGAATTCGCCATGAAGGATGCCTATTCCTTCCACATGGATGCCGACAGCCTGGCAGAGACCTACGAGGATATGCGCCTGGCCTATTGCCGGATTTTTGACCGCCTCGGCCTGGAATACCGCTATGTCCAGGCAGACTCGGGCGCCATTGGTGGCGCGGTATCGCATGAGTTTCATGTCCTGGCCGATTCCGGCGAAGATGAAATCGTGTATGCGGAGAACTCCGACTACGCCGCCAATGTCGAGCAAGCCCCCGCTCCTGCGCCAGACATCTCACAGCACCCGGCTCCGACAGAAAACCTGGTGCATGTCGACACCCCCGGACAACACAGCGTCGAGGAAGTCAGTGCATTTCTGGATGTCCCCCTCGAGCGGGTCGTCAAAACTCTCATCGTTCATGCCCCGGATAACTCTTTGGTTGCGCTGATTTTGCGCGGCGATCATCATCTGAATGCCGTCAAAGCTGCCCGACTAGAGGGTGTCGATGCGCCTCTGCGCTTCGCCGACGCCGAAGAAATCAAAGAGCGGTTGGGTTGCCCCGTCGGATCTTTGGGTCCCGTAGGCCTGAACATTCCCTGTTATGTCGATGCCTGGGCGGCCGTACTTTCGGATTTTGTCTGCGGCGGCAACACGGAAGGCACGCACTATACCGGCGTCAACTGGGAACGCAACGCGGCCTTGGGCACGGTCTGCGATCTTCGCAATCTGGAAGACGGCGAACCCAGTCCGGACGGCAGTGGCTCGGTTCGCAGCGCACGCGGCGTGGAGGTTGGCCATATTTTTCAGCTGGGCGACAAATACAGCCAGGCCATGGATTGCACCGTGCTGGATCCGGACGGCAACAAAAAGACCGTCATCATGGGATGCTACGGCATTGGCATCACCCGCATTGTGGCAGCCGCAATCGAACAAAACCATGACGAGCACGGCATCATCTGGACGGACGCCATGGCCCCATTCCGGCTGTTGCTTTGCCCGATCGGATTCGACCGCAGCGATGCGGTGCGCGACGCTACGGAAGACTTGTACCGGCAATGCACCGAGTCAGGAATCGAGGTGCTGCTGGATGACCGCGGGCTCCGCCCCGGCGTCATGTTTGCGGAAGCGGACCTGATCGGCATTCCCCACCGAATCGTCATCAGCGAGCGCGGCCTGGATGAAAGCCAACTCGAATACCAGCGCCGCGGTTCGAGTGAGCCGGAAGTTCTGGCCCTTGATCAGTTTCCGGATTTCTTGCGCGATCGGCTTACTTCTGACTGAACCCCAAACCTTCACCGGACCGGTCAACCTGCACGGTCTGTCCGGGAGCGAACTGCCCTTCCAGCAAGGCTTGCGCCAGAGGGTTTTCCAGATATATCCGCAAGGCTCGCCGCAAAGGCCGAGCACCGTATTCCGGGTCGTAACCGATGTTGCCCAAGAATTCTTCTGCGCCCTCCGTCACTTCCAGCAACAGTTCCTGCTCCGCCAAACGTTGGCGCAATGCTTGCAGTTGCACGTGCACGATAGCCTGAATCTGCTCTCGACTCAACACCCTGAATACCACGGTTTCATCAATCCGATTGAGAAACTCCGGACGGAAATGCTCGCTTAACTGTTGTTGGACTGCATGCTTGATCGCCTCATGCTCTTCACGCGCCATTTTCTGAATTTCATCACTGCCGATATTCGAAGTCATGATCAAGACGGTATTGGCAAAATTCACGGTTCGTCCATGACCGTCCGTCAGGCGGCCGTCATCAAACACCTGCAACAGGACGTTGAACACGTCCGGATGTGCTTTCTCGACCTCATCCAGTAACACCACGGAGTAGGGTCGGCGCCGCATCGCTTCGGTCAATCGGCCTCCTTCCTCATAACCGACATAGCCCGGCGGCGCGCCGATCAGGCGCGCAACCGAATGCTTCTCCATGTACTCCGACATATCAAACCGCCCCATCGCCGCTTCATCGTCGAACAGAAATTCCGCCAGTGCCTTGCACAACTCTGTCTTGCCGACTCCGCTCGGCCCCAGAAACAAAAAGGACCCAATGGGACGATTCGGATCGGTCAGCCCGGAGCGCGAACGGCGAACCGCATGGCTGACAGCCGTTACCGCTTCATCCTGTCCAATCACGCGCTGATGCAGACTGTCCTCCATCCGCAACAACTTTTGCCGTTCTCCTTCAAGCAGGCGCGCCATTGGAATGCCCGTCGCCCGCGCCACCACTTCGGCAATTCCTTCTTCCGTCACCGTATCCTGAAACAGGGTGGTCTCCGGCTTCTCCGTGCTGTGCGCAGCTTCCAGACGACTTTCCAGATCAGGAATCACGCCGTGCTGCAATTCCGCTGCGCGCTCCAAATCATTGGCTCGGCGGGCCTGATCCATCTCCAACCGGGCCTGGTCCAGTTCTTTCTTCACGTGGGCCGTGTCCTGCACTGCGGCCTTCTCCGCCTTCCACACTTCCTGCAAGGCGGCATATTCGCTCTCCAACCGGTCCAGTTCCTTCTCCAAGGCTTCCAGACGCTTTCGGGACACCTCATCGTCTTCCTTGCGCAAGGCCTGCTGCTCAATCTTGAGCTGGATGCGGCGGCGATCCAGTCGGTCCATTTCCTCCGGCATGGACTCCACTTCCATGCGCATCCTTGAGGCGGCCTCGTCCACCCGATCAATCGCCTTGTCCGGCAGGCGGCGATCCGACAGATAGCGTGTCGACAAGAAGGCAGCAGCGACCAGCGCCGGAACAGTGATTTCTATGCCGTGGTGCACCTCTTAGCGCGACTTGACCCCGCGCAGAATGGCGATCGTGTCTTCCACACTGGGCACATCCATCAGAATGTTCTGAAAGCGCCGCCCCAGCGGCGCATCTTTCTCGATTTTTTCCCGATACTCACCCATCGTCTCCGCGCCGCTGCAGTGCCATTGACCCCGACCAC
>RKRZ01000018.1 GCA_007571105.1 Gammaproteobacteria bacterium | reverse complement strand
GGCGTGGTTCCCGCCGTCTCCGAGGCTTCTGCGTTGAGCCGACAGAACCCTTCTCGGGAAATGAACACCTCTCCGCGCACTTCCAGCAGGCGCGGCGGCGATGCGTCCATCAGACGCAAGGGAACCATCCGAATGGTGCGGACATTCGCGGTGACGTCCTCCCCCACGGTGCCGTCGCCGCGGGTCGCCGCGCGCACCAGTGCTCCATCTTCATAGCGGAGGTTGACTGCCAGACCATCGAATTTGGGCTCGGCCAGAAACGAGATTGCCTCCAGGTTTCCCAGCTCCATCTGGGCATCAGAACTCCGGCTCAGACGTTCGGTCAAGGAAGCATAGAATTTCTGCAATTCCGGATGCGTCTCCTCAAAGGCCTCCCCATCCGGGGGCATGAGGTTATTGAGCGATAACATCGGAACATCATGCCGGGAAGGCGGAAATCCGCCTTCAACCGGAGCGCCAACCCGCTGTGTCGGCGAATCTTCTGTCAGCAGAGCCGGATGCTGCGCTTCCAGATCCTGCAACTCCCGAAACAATTGATCATATTCCGCGTCATCAATGACGGGATCATCCAGCACATAGTAGCGATGCGCGTGTTCACGCAATTGGCGGCGCAGTTCCTCGATCCGCTGCGCCGCTTTCGCCTTGACCATCAATCTGCCGCACTCGCATCTGCCGGTGCGTCTTCAGCCTCAAAGCCCGAAGCCCGCTCAAGCATCGCGTCGGCACGCGCCCGGCTCAGAATCTCTCCTTGCCCATCACGCAAAATCCCGCCAAGTGTGTTGCAGATCTCCTCCGCGACCTGAAGCATGTCTCCCAAAGCCTGCCGCCCCGCTATCGGACCGGGCAGCTGCATAAAAAAGACCAGATATTGCACCGGCTCGGAATCATCCTCCAAAGCCAATCGCCCATCTTCCCGTGCGCCATTCGCCAAGTAATACAGCGAGCGCTGCTGCGGATCGTCGGGAAGGACCTTGGTATAGAGCCCGTCCGGCGCAGGCTGCAAACCCCGACCCGCGAGCAGGCTGCACACCTGTTCCACTGGATGCGGTTCGGCAAGTTCCAGATTGAACTGCAGCATCACCTCGTCCGGCGCAGGCTCAAGCGCGATCTCTTCCTGCGCCTCCAATCCCACACTGTCACCGCGGTTTTCCGGAGAGGTATGAATGTTGATCGATTCCCCGAGGCGCTGCAATTCTTCAGAATCCAACTCTTCGCCTTCGCGATTGGCGATCAGTGTCTGGTTCGGGACCGACGCCGAGCCGCGATCAGGCGCAGAGCGCTCGGGCCCGCGGGTATGCCGATAATGTATCCAGATCAAAATCAGCAAGAGAATGCCGGTGATGATCAGCGCGAAATACAGGTTCATGCGGCACCCTCGGGACCATCCGATTCAGACATGGCCACAGCTTCAGCGACATTCACGCTGACCAGTCGGGACACTCCGGGCTCGTTCATGGTGACGCCAATCAGTTGTTCCACGTGCTCCATTGTGATCTTATTGTGCGTGACGACGATGAACTGAATGCCTTCGCTCATCTCAACGAGGATTTCGCAGAAGCGCCGCAGGTTGTCGTCCGACAACGGCGCATCCACCTCATCAAGGATACAAAACGGCGCCGGGTTTAGCAAGAACAGAGACAAAATCAGGCTGGCGGCGGCCATCGCCTGCTCGCCGCCCGAAAGCATGTGCATGGAGCGGTAGCGTTTCCCGGGAGGCTTGGCGTGCACCTCCACGCCGGTGGTCAGAAGATTCTGCTCGGTCAGCGCCAAATTCGCTTCGCCGCCTTCCCCGATGATGCGCGGGAACGTACGGCGCAGGTTGGTGTTGACTTCCTCGTAGGTGCGTCGAAACCGCTCTCGCGTCTCGCGGTCGATTCGTGCAATCGCGTCCTGGAGTTTTTGCAGTGCGCTCTCAATATCTGCATGGCGCTGCTTCAATTCCTCCACCTGCTCCGACACTTCTTCGTGTTCGCTGATGGCCGCGGCATTAATCGGTGGCATGCGCTCCAGACGGGTCTGCAGGCGTTCGACCTGCTCTTCCCAAACCTCCACCGTTGCATCCTCCGGCAACGCCGCCAGCACTTCTTGCGCCTCGCGTCCTCCTTCCCGGAGTTGGCCGCGCAATTGCTCACAGGCATCACGGATGCTTTGACGCGACAAATCCTTCTCGTGCATCCGTTCTCGGGTTTCGTCCGCCTCCTGACGCGCCTTTGCAAGCTGGGCATCCAAAGTTGTCTGTTCCTCTCGTAGAGCGTCGGCGGTTTGCTTCGCCTCTTGCATGCGCCCTTTCATTTCGTCCAACTGCTTGCGCTTGGCTTGCAGCCGCTGCTCCTGCTCTTCCGGCGTCAGTTCAGCCTCGCCCCCCAGCAACACCCGAATTCGCTCAAGCCGGGACTGCCGCGCTTCCTCATCCACGTTGAGACTCGACTCCGTGCTTTCGATCTGGGCTTGCGCCACACTCAATTGCGCCTGAATGTTGCCGCACTGATCGGCCTGCGCCTGTTGTTTCTGTTGGGCCTCATCGCACGCTTGCGACAAGCGCTTGTAGTCTTCATCCAACTGCTGCCATTTCGGCTCCAATTCATTCAGGCGCGCTTGCGCTTCCTTCAACTCCCTTTGTGATTCCTCAAGCTTGCGCTGCAAGTCTTCCTTGCGATGGGCCTGACCTTCGGCGCTCTGCGCGCGGGCGCTGACGTGCGCGAAGGCAGCAAAGGCCTCATCGTATTCCTTCTGCAAAGCGCCTCGACGTTCTTCCGCCTGCGCAACTTCCCGCTTGGCCGCATCGCGCTGGCGCTCACACTCCAGAAGCTCGGCATCCAACTGTTCGACGCGGACGCCGAGAGAGTCAATTTCCCGCTGACGCTCAAGAACGCCTTCGGCACGACTTTCTGTAGCCGGCACGCGGACCCAATCCGGACCTAACCAGAGCCCGCTTTGCGTGATGACAGATTGGTGGGGCTGCAGAGAACTCTGAAGCGCATAAGCTTCCTCGATCGTATCTGCCGTCAGAACGCCAGCCAGCAAAGACGCCAATGCCCGAGGTCGCTTGATCCGCTGTACCAGCAACGGCTGCAGCCCTTCCGCCGGCTCCCCCCGAGACGGCTCCAGTAACAACAAGGCCGTGGTGCCGGAAATCCGTGCATCTTCGATCTTCTCAGGCAATCGGTCCACGCAGAATGCGCCCAAACGTTCCGCCAACGCGGTCTCCACCGCAAACTCCCAACCGGCCTCCACCTCAATTTGATCGGCAAGTCGAGTGCCCTTCAACTGCATCGATTCAAGCGCGTGGCCATGTGCTTCGGCATCGGCAGCCAGTTCCGACTGCTGCATGGCCTCCAGCGAGGCCAGACGCGCGCGGACCTCCATCCGCTTCTCCTGGAGTTGCTGATGCGCCTGCACTTGCACATCGCGTTGCCGTTGCGCCTGCTGCGCCTGCTCCTCGTTCTCTTCCAATTGCTGCCGACTGCGGTTGCGACGCGCTTCGGCTTCTTGCAATTCATCGCCTAGACGGTCCTGTGCGTCTTTTTCGCGATCCGACTCCTCACCCGCACCCTGCAGATGGCGTAATTCGTCCTCGTATTGGCGCTGACGTGCTTCTTCCGTCGCACACGTCTCTCGTGCTGCCGTTCGCTGGTTGCCAATTTCCTCCCGCCCCCGCTCCCGTTCTCGACGCTCCTCCTCCAGAGAATCTGCCTGCTCTTTCATCTGCGTGCGCTGCGCCGTCGCCTGATCCAACTGAGCCTGCAACCCCTCTTGCGACTTGCGCAGGGTGCCCAGACTCTCCCGGGACACCTCTATGCGCGTCACATAGTTCTTGATCTCTTCCTGCAGACGCTCGCATTCTCCGCAGTCTGCCTGCAATTGATAGAAATCCGCCTGCTCCGCGTTCATTACGTTGACGACTTCGTCCGCCTTCACCCGCTGCGCTTCGCGAGAGGCCTCCAGTTCTTCGAAGTGCGCCTGCTTGGTCACTCGCTCTTCTTCAATTGCCGCGTGCTCCCGATTTACAGCCTCCCATTCCGCCTCGCGCACCTGCAATTTCAGACTGACCCACTCACTTTCGCGTTCCCGAAGGTCCTGGCATAGCTTCTGGTATTGCTCCGCCTGTTTCTTCTGTCGCGCCAGATGTTTCAAGCGTTGTTCGTACTCCGCCAGGATATTGCGTGACTGTTCGAGATTCTCTTCGGTGCGATTGATCTTGTTCTCGGTTTCCCGCCGGCGCTCACGATACAGGGAAATGCCGGCCGCCTCCTCGATATATTTCCGCATATCCTCCGGCTTCGCCTCAATCAGGCCCTGCACCATGCCCTGGGCGATGATGGCGTAATTGCCGCGGCCCAGCCCGGTCCCCTGAAACATTTCCGACACATCCTTGCGCCGGGCGCGCGTGCCGTTGATGTAGTAGCGGGATTGATGTTCGGCATCGCGATTCACTTCGCGACGCAATTTGATTTCCGAGAAGCCCGCATATTCCCCGCCAATGCGCCCTTCCTCGTTGTTGAGGACCATCTCGACGGAGGCCTGATCGAGCGGCGCCGTGGCGCTGGAACCGTCAAAAATAATGTCGCCCAGGCTTTCGCCGCGGATGTTGCGTGAACTTTCGCCGAGCACCCAGCGCACCGCATCGATGACGTTGGATTTGCCGCAGCCGTTGGGGCCGACGACCCCGGTCAGGCGGGTCGGAAAATCGATCCGTAAAGGACCAACAAAGGACTTGAAACCAGAGAGCTGCAGGCTGGAAAGACGCATGACGGTCTCGGTGTTATATTAATCCGAACCGAAGAACTCGAACCGGCACGCGGAACGAGATTGGGCACCCGTCATGAGCACGCAACCTTCCAAAAAACTTGAAACTTTTGACAATCCCGCACCTGAACGGGATTATAACATTCGCTTGGAGGTGCCTGAATTCACCTGCTTGTGTCCGCTGACCGGACAACCAGATTTCGCAGCGCTGACTTTGGAATACATTCCGGATCAGGTCTGCGTGGAACTCAAATCCTTCAAATTGTATGTCTGGTCGTTTCGTAATGAACGCGCATTCCACGAAACGGTCAGCAATGAGATCGTCGCCCACCTGGCGGCTGCCCTGCAGCCGCGTTTCATCCGCCTGACGGCAGCATTTCGCGTGCGCGGAGGCATCAGCACAACGGTCACCGTCGAGCATCGCGCGCCCGGCTGGACGCCAGATTCCGAGCCCTCATGAACCTGCTCGGCGACTTCCTGATCGGTTTCAGTTATCCCTGGCGCGCGTTGCGCATCCTGCCGAAGCGACGCTATCGGCATCTGACCTGGGTGCCAATCCTGATTACCGCGGCGGTCCTATCCTCGACGCTGTTCTTCATTGCCGTCAACTTTGCCGAGTGGACGGAAGGGATTCTGCCCTGGTGGCTTGCATGGCTTGAGTGGCTGCTTCTGCCATTGCTAATTCTCACAACGGTCATCATCTATTACTTCACCTTTGTGCAAATCGCCAATCTGATCGCCTCACCCTTCAATGCGCGCCTGTGCCGGGCCTTGATGAAGGAGGATGCCGAAGCGCCGCTGGCGATTCGGACCCGAGAACAGTCCCTGCTCGCCGACAGCGTCGGCGCCATCTCACGCGAAATGATCAAACTCCTGATCTACCTGAGTTGCATCATCGGGCTGGGCATCCTGTTTTTGCTGCCGATCATTGGCATTCTGTTCTCGCCGATATTGTTGTACTTCTACGCTTATTGGGCCGCATTCGAATATCTGGATTATCCCATGAGCGAGGCTGGAATTTCGCTCAAGGGAATCCGCCGCAACATTCGGGCGCAACATTCGCTGATGCTGGGCTTTGGCACCGCGCAAACGCTGCTCACACTGATTCCATTCCTCAATCTGATCGCGGTGCCGACAGGCGCGGCCGCCGCCACGCGCCTGTATCTGGATCAACGCCCAGTGCGTTGAGCGGCCGACTCCCGGCGCGGCGAAGCACGGCAAACCAGTTCAACAGGCACCCCAGGCAGCCGCCAGGTCTCTCGGAAACTGTTGGCCAGATAGCGACGGTAGGCGTCCGGGAGCATATCCAGCCGCGTCCCGTGCAACACCAGCTTCAAGGGGTGATTGCCGCCTTGATGTCCGTAGCGTACCTGAATGCGCCGCCCGCGCACACGCGGCGGTGGATTCTTTTGCATCGCGCGGGTCAGAAAATTATTGATTTCCGGAGTCGCAAAACTCCGCGCCGCCGCATCATGCAGCGCCACTACTTCACGCAACAGGCGATTCGTGCCCATGCCTTCGGCTCCCGACGTACGCACCAGCGGTAGGTAAGGGGCGAATCGAAGACGGCGATTCAGACGCTGCTGTGCATAACGTTGCTCGGCTTCCTCCAAAGCGTCACATTTGTTGAAGGCAACCGTCACCGCCCGACCGGAGTCAAGCGCGAGCGCAATCAACGCGGCATCCTGCTCCACTGCGCCCTCCGTTGCATCAATCACGGCAATGGCGACCTGAGCTCGATGGATAGAACGCAAGGCCTGCGCCACACTGAAGGCTTCCAAACTCCCGGGAGTAACCCGGCTCTTGCGCCGGATGCCTGCCGTATCCACCAGTGTCAACGCGCGACCACAGTAGGCCAGGTCGACATCTATGCTATCGCGGGTGGTCCCCGGTTCTGCAGACACGATCAAGCGCTCATCCCGCAACAGGCGATTAATCAGAGTGGATTTCCCGGCGTTCGGACGGCCGATTACCGCAACGCGAATCTGTGTCTCTTCCTCTTCAGGAGCCGTCGCCTCCACAAATGGCTCCATGACTGAATCCAACATGACGGCGACTCCGGAGCCACGTTTGGCGCTGATCGCAAACAACTCGGAAGCCCCCAATTCCGCAAAATCCGCTGCCACCAACTCTTTGTCGCGGCCTTCCGCCTTATTGATTGCCAGCGCCAGCGGCTTGTCGCAACGGCGCAGGCGGGCATGCAGTTCCTGATCTCCTGCAAGGCAGCCTTCTTGTGCATCCAGCACCAACACCAGCGCATCCGCTTCGGCAACCGCTTGATCGGTCTGGTGCATCAACTCACGCTCCAGTTCGGTATGCGCCAAAGTAATGCCCCCCGTATCCACCACTACATACGCCTTATCTTCGTGATGCGCCAAGCGATAGCGGCGATCTCGGGTCACGCCGGGAGTGTCGGCAACCAGCGCGTCCCGGCTGCCTGTCAGGCGGTTGAAAAGTGTGGATTTACCGACGTTTGGCCGGCCGATCAGGGCGACGACAGGAATCATGGAAGTGCCTCAAAACCACGATTCAACCGTCGGTGTCTGCCGACTCGTCCAATTCACTCTTGAGCGGCACGTATTGGTAGACCGCAAAGCGACCATTCTGGTGCAGAAAATAAATCCGGTCCAGATGCACCAACGGCGGCGCCTGCAAGGGAGACCCCAAAGGATGACGCGCCACAATCGCGCCGTCGGTGACTCGCAACCAGTGCAGGTACCCTTCAAAATCAACCACGATCGCATGAAGCCCGGCAATGGCGGGCGAACTCAAATTCCGATAAGCCAAGGCGCCCTGCCTCCAATACAGCGCGCCGGTGCGGCGGTTGAACGCCCAAACAGAACCGCGCGTATCCACGGCGTAGAATGCCACTTCATCAATCGCCGGACCGTTCTGCACCCGGATATCTTGCGTCCACAGGACGCGGCCTTCAGTCACCTCGATCGCTCCCACTTCGCTCAATTGCGCGGCCGCATCGACAACCCCATCGTCCAGAAATACCTTGCCGTCCACATCCACGATGCGCTCCAACTCATTGCGTCCGGTTGCCATGGCCAGGCGGGCATCCCAATGTTGCCGGCCATCGGAAATATCAAAGGAAATCAGTCGGCCGTCGTCAAAGCCTGAAATCACCCGGTCTCCATCAACCACCGGCTCTCCCGCGCCTCGAAGGCTCAGCGCCGGGCTGGTGTGGATATGGCTCCACTGCAGTTCGCCGTCACTGGAGCGTAACATGCTGATGCGCCCATCATTCGTGCGCACCGCCAAGGCGTCCTCGCTCACGGATGCCAACATGAGGACTTCACTCGGCATGAACTGTTTCCAGACAATCTGACCCGTCGCACGATCGAGGGCATACACCATGCGCTCCCATGTTCCGACATAAACATGCGCCGAATCTGCCGCCACTCCTGCCAGCACCTGGCCTTCAACCTCCGACTCCCAGACCACTTGCCCGGTACCCACGCGCAAAGCCACCACTTTCCCTGAAGGACTGGTCAGGAAAACCGACTCATCATCCACATAGGGCAAGATCTGGCTGGTGACGTCTTCATAACTGTCGACTCTGTGCTCCCAAATCGGGGTCAGCGCGACTCGGTTGACCACCGACTGCAAGGGGGCCACGCGAGAACTGTCATCGCCCCAGAAATTCAGGTCCTCGATGTCCGGGACATCCACCCCGGCACACCCCGAAAGGCCCAGCACGCCCAACAAAACCGGCGCCGTCATGCGCATGAAATGCCTGTATGTTTGCATCACAACACCCGAACAATCAATTGGCAAGCCCGGATTCCGCGCCTGCGGACGCTTCTTCTCTTGGCGATTCTTCCTGCAAAGATTCTTCTTCGCCCAAATCCGAGATCTTCAGCTTCAAGTAATCGTGTTCCTGGCCGTTCTCAAGCGCCAATGCATACTCATGGCGCGCCTCATCAACGCGCCCGGCCAGTCGATACAAGTCCCCCCGGATTTCGTGCGCAACTCCTGCGAAGGCGGCATCAATCTCCGTATTGTCCAATAACGCAAGTCCCTGTTCCCACTCCACTGCCGCGATATGCAAACGAGCAAGGCGCAAGGCTGCCATAGAGGTGAAAGCCGGATCCTTCGCATGATCCTTTGCCCATTGAAGCGCCGCAACCGCATCATCGCGCTCGCCGGCTTCCAGATGCTGACGCGCCGAAATCAGGCTTGCCATCACCGCATAGAAAGTCGAACTGTAGTCGTTTTGCAGACGCGCCAGCGTCTCGCCGGCCTCAACCCTCTGGCCTTGCTCCAGAAATTCGCCATGATGGCGGTACAGCGTTGCCGCAGTCTGCGCCTGGTTTTCCTGCCAGAAATCCCAGCCCTTGTAGCCGCCGACGACAGCCACGGCCAAACCGGCACCCAGCATGATGGACGGACCGTTTTTCTTCCACCAGCCCTTGATCTCGTCCAGTTGTTGCTGTTCTTCAGGACTCAACGCCATGATTTCATCTCGTCTCGGCAAAGTATTCAGAAAGCGTCGGACAGGTATTATCCAACATCAGTGTCTGCTGGGGTTCTTCTTCCTGCATCGGCTTGAACACCACACTGCCTTGCTCGAGCTCCTCTTCGCCCAGAATTAGAACCGCGCGCGCGCCACTTTTATCCGCTCGCCGCATCTGCGTCTTCATGC
>RKRZ01000082.1 GCA_007571105.1 Gammaproteobacteria bacterium | reverse complement strand
AGTTTGTCGGCCGCTTTGCGTCCCAGATCGCCATTCTTGCGGGCCCGCCGGATGTCGTTTAACTCCAAATGAGCGTAGGCCAGCATGAAATAGGCATTGGCCGGAGGTTTTTCCTCGTTCTGAATCCACTGATTCAAGGTTTTTATAGCGTCCCGGTAACGTCCGGTCTGACTGTACAGCTGCGCCAGGTTATAGCGTAGTTGACGTGCGCGCGCTTCAGGAACCTCTCCGCTTGCGAGTGCTGTCTCCATCGGGGCAATGGCATCCTTGTAACGTTCCAGTTGCATCAGAATATCGGCTTTCAGCAGCAAAGTCTGTGTGCGTTCATACGCTTTAATTCGAGCATTCAACAAAGCGTCGGTGGCGCGCAGTGCCTGGGCATTTTTGCCGGCATCCCGCATTTCGTATATTTCGCTCAGTTTGCGAAAGACTTTCTCGGAGACGGTGCTTGCGTATAGAGGCTGCGCGGCCACAGTGAGCGCCAGCAGCGCGAGGATGAGGGTGCGCATCATCAGTCTTCCAACTCGAACTTCAGCACCACGCGAACGCCCGGACGCTCCTGTACCGTGCCGTCGATTATTTGTGGCTTGTACTTCCATTTGCGCACCGCCTTGGTGGCGGCGCGTCCGAACACTCCGGGAGGATCTTCGCGAACCACCTGCACATTGCTGGTGGCTCCCGTTGTCGTGATGGTGAACATCACTTCAACCCAGCCTTCGGTTCCGCGCCGACTGGCGCGCGCCGGATAGGCGGGAGTCACCCGCAGAATCGGGATCGGATCGCGGCTGGCTTCCAATCCGCCCATGCCGGTCTGTTTCAGGTTCATCTCAAACGGGGTGGCCGAGGCAAATCGAATGGCCGAGGGATCGATGCGATCGTTTTGTGTGGCCTCGGTTTGCGGCATCTGAGGTTTCTTAGGCGGTTGCGTTTTGCGCGGCATTTGCCGCTTGTTGGGTGTCAACTCCTGCTTCTCCAGGCGCACGAAATCGAATTGGACGGAGTCCGTGATTCTGCTGATGCCAATGGTGCTGGAGAGAATCAGGTAGTGAATCAGGGTGAAGAGGGCGAAGGTGGTGCCGATCGCCAGCACCGAGAGGATAGGCGTGCGGATTAAAGGGTGCTGCTTCATGGGTCCGGGCTTGCCGCCAGCGCGATTTTTTCGACTCCTGCTTGTCGGACTTGATCCATGACGCGCACCAGCATTTCATTCCGGGAGTCGCGATCGGCTTGAATAACCACGCCACCTTGCGGATTCTCGGCCATCAGGCGCAAGACGTTGGCGCGTACTGCAAGGGCGTCGACGGGCCGGTGATTGATCCAGATCTGGTCGTCTTCAGTGATGCCAATCAAGATAGTGGTTTGGCTTTGCACTACGGCAGTGCTGGCTTGTGGACGATCGATTTCAATGCCGGACTCTTTGATGAACGAGGCCGTCACAATGAAAAAGATCAACATGATGAAGACGATATCGATCAAAGGCGTGATGTCGACGACCTGGTCGTCTTCGGAATCCGTGCGGCGGCGAACGATGCGCATCAGACAGGACTTAGAGGCGATGCTGCAGGTGTTCGGGCAACATCAGATGCTCCCGCAGGGTTAAATTTTCCTTCCGCGCACGATGTTCAAAGAGTGTCACGAAGTAATAGCCGGACAGCGCAATGACCAATCCCGACATGGTTGGCAGCGTTGCGTGCGCGATGCCGGACGACAGCGCTCTTGCACTGTTGGAGCCGGTGATGGACAGGGATTCGAAGACCTCGATCATGCCGGTAATGGTGCCGAGCAGACCGAGCAGAGGACAGATCTGGATGAGTCCCTTGATTGCCATGAGGCCGCGATTGGATAGTTGCCGTGCTTCACTGAGCCATTGACGGCGCAGCCATAACGCTTCCTCCGGGGAGTACGTTTCCAATTCCTTTTGTAGGTGAAGGTCTTTCTGGTAGTGGTGCGGGCCGTAGAAGTACCAAAGGCGGTCCAGAATGAGCCACCACAAGAGAAAGGCAACGCCAAAGAGCACCCACAGAACATCGCCGCCAGAGGCCAGCAGATCCTCGACATCCTGAACGGTGTGCCACAACGCGTCCATATCAGTTCGATGCGCGGGTCAACAGTCCCAGGCTTTGCTCTTCCACAATTTGCCGGATGCGCGTGCTGTAAGCGCGCGCCGCGGTCAGCAGCAACAAAATCGGAATGGCCGCAGTGAGGCCCAGTGCCGTCGTCACCAGGGCCTGGCTGATTCCGCCGGCCATCATGCGGGGTTCACCCGTCCCGAACAGGGTAATGTCCTGGAAGGTTTGAATCATGCCGGTGACGGTGCCGAGAAGACCGAGCAGTGGGGCAACCGCGGCCAGGACCCGCAACATGCCCAGTCCCCAGTTGAGTTTGGGTAATTCCTCGCTGATCTTTTCATGGACGCGGTCCTCGCGAGCTTCCGGATCCATATCCTCTCCGCAGTCATGGAAGACTCGGGCAACGCGCCCCAACGCATTGTCGTCGTGGGGCTGGGATAAATCTTGCTGTTGCTTGCGGATGCGTTTGAGGTGCAGCTTCAATGCAATTCCTCTGAATATGGCGAACAGGACACCAAAAATCCCGATGACGATGATGAAGTATCCGATTAATCCCCCTTGCTGAATGCGCTCGAGTATGGTCGGCGCGTCGACCAGCAGCGACATGATCGCGCCGCGCGAAGGGTCGATGACCGCCATCGGATAGGCTTCATTGGATTCGTCAAGATCGGCCGCGATGCCGCGCAGTCG
>RKRZ01000172.1 GCA_007571105.1 Gammaproteobacteria bacterium | reverse complement strand
CTTGGGATATATCGGCATGACTCTCTACTGGCGATGGTACGTTCTGCGCATCTGGCGGACACGGCATCGGCCGAAAGTCGAAAAAGTGTGGCACCTCCCTCCTCCGCCTGACTGAATGGCGACACCAGAACCTTTTTCACGCGGGGTTGTTCTTGCCTTCATGCCGCCGCGCGCACCTCTAGCCACACTCGCTCAGAAGCTTTCCCGCTGCACTTTATGCGCTGAGCAATTCAGTGCGTTAGGCCATACGCCCCGTCCGGTTGCACGACTCTCCAATACTGCGAAAATCTGTGTTTGCGGACAAGCTCCGGGAACGCGAGTCCATGCAAGCGGCCTGCCCTTTGATGATCGGTCTGGCGAGCGTCTGCGCGAGTGGATGGGCATTGACCGAGAGCAGTTCTACGACGCCAGCGCCATTGCCACGGTGCCGATGGCATTTTGTTTTCCCGGCCAAGACAAAAAAGGCGGAGATCTTCCCCCACCGTCGATTTGCGCAAAGCACTGGCATGCGCAATTATTTGCCGCCATGCCACAGATTAAATTATTTCTGCTCGTCGGTTATCACGCGCAACGCTGGCATCTGAAGGAGAATTGCCAAAAATCTTTGACCGCCAACGTGAAAGAATGGCGCAAGCATATGGTCAAAGGACATCTTGCGCTGCCTCATCCCTCCTGGAGAAATAATGGCTGGCTGCGCCAAAACCCGTGGTTCGCGAACGAGCTACTGCCAGAACTGCAGCAACAGATCCGAAAATACCTTTGATCTCTACTGCAATGGGATAACACCGCCCATCCGACGCAATGATAATAAAGGAAATTCCAATAAATCTAACACTATAAACACACGTTTCCCAATGGTGATACAATTCGTAATTAAGCTCCCCAACACCCTGAGGAAATTACCATAATGGCTACACGAGCAATTGATGTGGCTGCCTATATTCTGCATAAAAAAGGCCCATTGCCGGCTATGAAACTGCAGAAATTGGTTTACTATTCGCAGGCGTGGTCTCTAGTTTGGGACGAGAAACTTCTTTTCCGGGACCGCATCGAGGCATGGGCGAATGGCCCCATAATTCGGAATCTCTACAAAGCACACCGAGGCCAATTTCGGGTAACGGACATTCCCGATGGTAATCCGAAATCACTGAGCGAGGAGCAACGTGAAACTGTGAATGCAGTGATTGATTTCTACGGAGATAAGCCCAGCCAGTGGCTTAGCGACTTGACTCATGTTGAAGCCCCATGGAGGGAAGCCAGAGAGGAAGCAGGAATTGCGCATGGTCTCCGGGGAAACGTACGTATTTCGCCTGCATCTATGGCGGAATACTATTCCGGTTTATAACGTTGGGCAAAAAATCAAGGAAAAGACAGCCCAAGGCTGTTTCTCTGCCTCAGGTTAAAAAGCAACCTCGAGCACCCAAATCAACCGCCCACAGTGGCCTACTGTGTTGGAGATTCAGCAACTGTGACCATGCTGGCAACTGGGGATGGCCCAAACTGTCCGATCCCCAGCAATACAAAGGCGTAATAGAGAAGCTTCAAGAATTCGAACAAAAGAGTTGGGATGCCATCGCCAAAAGTGGAAGCCATTTGATACCAGTGATTAATCTCGCAAAGCCTGCACGTAATCGCCTAAAAGAAATTCATAGAGACGATATTGATGAATTGATGTCATTTCGCATTGGAGGGGAAAAGCGGGTTTGGTGTATAAAAGAAGAGAATGTGATGAGTATTTTATGGTGGGATCCGAAACACGAAATTTATCCCGTGCCGAAAAAACATACCTAAATACCAAATTGTTCTCTAGCCGTCGAAACTCGCGCCAACCCCATCTCCCCATTCCTTCACAACTTTGCCTTCCAGCAGCTGATATCCGGTTTGCATCGAGAATGCAAGCCCCTTGTCATGCGTCACCAGCACCAGCGCAACGCCGAATTCCGCATTGACCTCTCGCATTAACTGAAATACATCCTGCGCCGTCTCCGGGTCCAGATTCCCGGTCGGTTCATCCGCCAACACCACGTCAGGATTCATCACCAAAGCGCGGCATACGGCGACGCGCTGACGCTCCCCTCCAGACAATTCTCCCGGCCGATGCGTCGCGCGCTCTTTCAATCCCAGGCGTTCGAGCAAAACCATTGCGGCTTCTTCTGCCTGCTCACGGCTTGCACCGCCGATCATCTTGGGAATCGCAACATTCTCGAGCGCGGTAAACTCCGGGAGCAAATGATGCATTTGATAGACAAAGCCCATGTGCCGATTGCGCAAGCGCGCTAACGATCTGTCGCCCATCTGGTTGATGCTCTCTCCGTCGATCTCAATGATTCCGGCATCCGGCCGGTCCAATCCTGCCAAAAGATGCAGCAGCGTACTCTTGCCACTACCGGACGCGCCCACAATGGCCACACTCTCTCCAGCGTGAATGCTTATTTCCAAGTCTCGCAATACATTGACTTCCAGTGCTCCTTCAACAAACGTCCGGCACAGATCATGGCAGTGCATCACGACCTTACTCATAGCGCAACACCTCTGCCGGCATCACATCCAATGCCTTTCGCGCCGGATAAATTGCTGCGAGCACTGCGAGCAACAGTGACACCACTGCCGCCAACACCACATCACTCCACAACAACAAGGAAGGAATCTCACTAATGTAGTAAACCTCGGGCGAGAAGACCTTGAATTCAAACAAAGTCTCAATGAGGCCGACCACTGCCTTCAAATTCAGTGCCAATGCAATGCCCCCCAAGATCCCCAAT
>RKRZ01000171.1 GCA_007571105.1 Gammaproteobacteria bacterium | reverse complement strand
TGATTGCCGTGGGCGGCGAGGCCGGAGACTTCGTCGGCGTCAACATGCGTGCGGGCACCATTGTGGTGATGGGCGGCATGGGAATTCGCGCCGGCGCCGGCATGGTGCGCGGCAGCATCGTTTCATTCAAACCGGTAGAGGTTTTGCCGAGTTTCAGTTATTCCTGCCGCTACCGGCCAGTGTTTTTGCGGTTTTATCTCTGCCATCTGGGGCAAAGCGGCTTTGACATCGATGATGAAATGATGGGCGGCATATATCGCCGCTACTGCGGAGACTCGGTGGAAGAAAACCGCGGAGAGCTCTTGGTCTATGATGGTTGAATGCTCTCGACTATAATTAATTCAAACCTGCGTCTGCAGTCTGCAGGCATTTTTCGTTTTTCGAGGAGTCTTCCATGACCACGATCGTAACTGACAACTGCAAGGGATGCCGTTTCACTGACTGTGTTGCGGTTTGTCCGGTTGCCTGCTTTCATTATGACGATGAGATGCTGTACATCGATCCGGATGTGTGCATTGACTGCAGTGCTTGTATTCCTGAATGTCCGGTAGAGGCCATCTACGAGATTGACAATCTGCCGGAAGACAAAATGGAGTGGGTCGAGATCAATGCGGAACGGGCTCCGGATCTTCCAGTCATTGATGAGCCTATGGAGGCGCTTCCAGGAGCCGAAGAACGTAAGACGGAACTGGGATTCTAATCCGTGAGTCAGGTCGGAACCGAAGCCCAGCCTCTGCGGGTTGCCGTAGTGGGTGCGGGGCCCAGTGGCTTTTATGCCACCGAGGCGCTGCTGAAATCGGATGTTCCGGTCTGCGTGGACTTGATTGAACGGCTGCCGTCTCCTTATGGCCTGGTGCGCAGCGGAGTTGCGCCGGATCACCCCAAACTCAAGCAAGCAATAGAAGTCTACAAGAAAGTCGCGGAGCGCGAGGGCTTCCGGCTCTTGGGCAACGTCACGGTCGGCGAGGATGTCACGCCGCAGGAACTGAGTGAATGCTATCACGCCGTCATCTATGCGTGCGGCGCGGAAACCGATCGGCGATTGGGAATTGACGGCGAGGACCTGCCGGGGAGTCACACGGCGACGGAATTCGTTGGCTGGTACAACGGACACCCGGATTATCGCGACCGGGAGTTTGACTTCTCCCATGAGACGGCGGTGATCATCGGTCAGGGCAACGTGGCAGCAGATGTCGCGCGGATCTTGTCGAAATCTGTGGATGAATTGAAGCATACCGACATTGCCCAGCATGCCCTGGACGCCTTGGCGGAAAGCCGGATTCGCACGATCGCGGTGGTCGGTCGCCGCGGGCCGGTGCAAGCCAAGTTCACCGGAAAGGAATTGCGTGAATTTCTGGAACTTGAGAATTGCCAGACACTGATTGATCCGGCGGAATTAGAACTCAACGAGGCGAGCGCTGCAGAGCTTGAAGATCAAAAGCTCGGCGCAGTTCCGCGAAAGAATTACGAGAGCTTTCAGCAAATGACTCCGAAAGAAGGGAAATCGCGAACCTGCCGCATGATGTTTTGCCGCAGCCCCGTCGAGATTCTCGGAGATGCCCGGATCGAGTGCGTGGTGCTGGAGCGCAATGAATTGTCCGGAGAGCCATTCTCACAACGGGCAAGCGGCACGGGCGAGACGGAAGAGCTGGAATGCGGTTTGCTGTTTCGCTCCATTGGCTACCGGGGCGTATCCATCGAGGGAGTTCCGTTTTATGACTCTTGGGGCGTGATTCCGAATCAGGCCGGACGCATATTGGAAGAGCAGGACGGTGCGGTGGTTCCGGGCCTGTACACCACGGGCTGGATCAAACGCGGCCCGTCCGGTATCATTGGCACCAACCGTGCGTGTGCGGTGGAGACGGTCGGCTCTTTGCTGGAAGATTTGAACTCTTTGCCTGAAGATCGCGGCGGAACTGAAGCTTTGCTGGCGTTGCTGCAGGGACGTGGGACACGTGTGGTGGAGTTTTCCGAGTGGCAGAAGATTGACGCGGAGGAAGTTCGTCTGGGCGAACCGAAAGGCAAACCGCGTGAGAAATTCACGCGCCGTGAGGAAATGCTGGCTGTCCTGGAATCTTAGGCGCGCCGGGGTCCGAGCCAGGCAAGCACGGCTCCGGACACAAACATGCTGATGGCGACTCCGTAAAACCCGGTCTCCACCTGTCCGCTGAAACTGGCGATGGCGCCCAACGCCAAAGCCCCGATTCCATAACCCAAATCCCGCCAGAATCGGTAGATGCCGATGGCTGAGCCGCGCCAGCTCGGGGTGGAAAGATCGCTGATGGCGGCGCTCAAATTAGGGTAGAGCAGGGCCATCCCAAAGCCGGTGACGGCTGCACTGGCAGTCCAGCCCGCAAAAGAATTCGCCCACAAAGCGCCCAGCACGCCAAGTGCGCACAGCCACATGCCGCTGACACATGGCAGCAGCCGGCCGACGCGGTCTGAAAGCCTTCCCGTCGCAAACTGACTGGCTCCCCAGACGGTTCCATACACCCCGACAATCCAGCCAATATCCAGCAGGCTGAAACCGTTCGCATACAGGTAGGCTGGATAGAAGATCCACACCAGAGTATCAACGAATTTTTCAATCAGCCCGGCCTGACTGACGGCAAACATCTGTCGGTCGCGCCAAGATACGCGCACGAACGCCTCCCACGTGGTGGCGGGAACGGCAGGCTGTGGCGAGGCGTCCTGAGCTTCTTCCCGGTGCGCCCATGGCAAGGTTTCCCGAACCCAGCCCAGCAAAAGAAGAATTGCGGTCACAATGCAGACTAGGCC
>RKRZ01000170.1 GCA_007571105.1 Gammaproteobacteria bacterium | reverse complement strand
ATTGGAATTTTTCATGTTTGACAGAATCCAATCAGAAAATCTGTCCACTTTCAGCACCAACCTGGAGGTCGTCGGCCTGACCCTGAAGCGAAAACGCGGCACTGACGGCAAGTTGTTGCTACGCTATGAATCGGACCCGGACCCCAATGTGAGAACGCTGCAGCCACCAAACGCCCTGCAAATTTTGGAACGCATGGTCGGCCAGTTGCACGTGCTGATGTCCATTGAGGCTGACAAAAAGCGTCGCGCCACCGGCAGCGCGACACGAACCGCGACCATGTTGTTGCTGCCGCTCCCGGTACCCTGATGCAAATTTTCCATGTCTGAAGTCACGATCTACCACAATCCGCGTTGCAGCAAGTCGCGCCAGACGCTGCAATTGTTGCGTGAACGCAGCATTGAACCGCGCATCATCGAATACCTCAAGACACCTCCGGATGCGGACACCCTGGATGCCATCCTGGAGCAATTGCAATTGAACGCGCACGACATCACCCGCAAGGGCGAGGCTCAATATGCTGAATTGGGCTTGAAACAGCAGCTTCCCGATGAGTCGCGCATGCGTGAGTTATTGCGCGAGCACCCGATACTGATCGAGCGCCCCATCGTCGTGACGAAACGCGGCGCCACCATCGGTCGCCCGCCTGAAAATGTTCTGAAACTTCTATGAGTACCGTCGAGATTCTGGTTCTCTACTACAGCCGCTACGGCAGCACCGCGGAACTGGCGAGGCGCGTCGCGCACGGCGTCGGCAAAGTCAACGGAGCCTCGGCAAGCCTGCGCACGGTCCCTCCTGTCTCCGCCATCTGCGAACAAACAGCCCCGGACCTTCCGGAGTCCGGCCCTCCTTACGCGACCCCGGAAGATTTGGAGCGCTGCAACGGTCTGGCGCTGGGCTCTCCGACTCGATTCGGCAACATGGCCGCGCCACTGAAGTACTTCTGGGATCAGACTTCCGGGCAATGGATGTCTGGCGGACTCATCGGAAAACCCGCCGGCGTATTCACCTCGACCAACAGCCTGCATGGAGGACAGGAAGCGACACTGCTCAGCATGATGATCCCGTTATTGCACCACGGCGCAGTCATCGTCGGCGTCCCCTATTCGGAACCTGCGCTCAATGCCACTGCCAGCGGCGGCACGCCTTATGGACCGAGTCACTGGGGCGGCGATGAAGGCAAACCGCTCAGTCAGGAAGAAATCGATGTCGCCTTAGCCCTCGGCGAGCGCCTGGCCCGCATGGCACAAACACTAAAGGATCCCGCTACTCCGTAAACAGCGTGCTGATCGATTCATTGCGGTGAATCCGCCCAATCGATTCGGCCAACAGACGCGACACGCTCAACACCCGAATGCGCTCACATTGCGTGGCGCGCTCATCCAGCGGGATGGTGTCGGTCACAACCAATTCATCCAGCACCGAGGCCTCCAGATTGTCGACGGCCTTCCCGGACAATACCGGATGCGTCACATAAGCAACAACTTGCTCGGCGCCGCGGTCCTTGAGCGCCGCCGCTGCATGGCACAAGGTGCCCGCCGTGTCCACCATGTCGTCCACCATCACGCAACGCATGCCCTCAACTTCACCGATGATGTTCATGACTTCCGATTCGTTCGCACGGGGACGGCGCTTGTCGATGATTGCGAGATCGCTGTCGAGTTGCTTGGCAAAGGCGCGAGCACGAACCACCCCGCCGACGTCCGGAGAAACCGTCAACAACTTCTCGACGCCTTGATGCCATAAATCACCAATCAGAATGGGAGAGGCATAAATGTTGTCGACTGGAATATCAAAAAATCCCTGCTCCTGATCGGCGTGCAAATCCACCGTCAATAATCGATCAATGCCCGCCGCCATCAAAATATTTGCCGACAGCTTGGCCGAAATCGGCACGCGCTCAGAGCGCGCCCGACGGTCCTGGCGCGAATAACCGAAATACGATACGACTGCCGTGATGCGCGTGGCTGAAGAGCGCCGCAAGGCATCGGTAATGACCGCGAGTTCCATCAGATTCTCGTTGACCGGCCGGCAGGTGGGCTGCACAATAAAAACATCACGACCGCGGACGTTTTCATTGATCTCAACGCGGATTTCCCCATCGCTGAAACGCCCCACATCGGCGCGCCCCAGCGGAATGTTCAGATGCTGCACGATTTTCTCGGACAGCGCCGTGTTGGCGTTGCCGCTGAAAACCACCATATCGTCATACGTACTCATAGGTCGCGCCCTTGGAAATGATCGAAAATGGCTGGGCCGGCAGGATTCGAACCTGCGAATGCGGGGATCAAAACCCCGTGCCTTAACCTGACTTGGCGACGGCCCAACATCGTTCTAGGTCCCACTAGGATCCAGCACCGGAGAACGCTCCAGGCTGGCGGCCATGCGTCCGTCCCACTCCTCGGGGCATTGCGCGAGGACCCGCTCGGCCTGCGCGCGGTCCGCGCACCAGGCAAACACGGCTCCTCCAGAACCGGTCACCCCTGCCGGGGCATATTCGCGCAAACGAGCCAAGCGCGCAGCGATTTCCGGGTATCGCTTACACAACGATTGCTCAAACACGTTGCTCCCCAAATGTGTCTCCGCAATGTCCATTGTGATGGGCGCACTCCATTGTGTCAATTCCACAGCCTGATAAGCCTGCGCGGTATTGATCGGTATGGGCGGCGGCAACACAACAGCCACGCCCGAAATAAACGGCGCCGGCGTCAGCTTCTCACCGATCCCTTCCATCCAGGCTGGCGTCCCGCGAACGAACAGCGGCACATCCGCGCCCAGACGTACACCCAACTCCGC
>RKRZ01000034.1 GCA_007571105.1 Gammaproteobacteria bacterium | reverse complement strand
CTCCCGGCTGTCCGCATCCACATGCCAGTGGTAGTACTCGCCAGGCTCCGTGCGCTGCACCGCATAGCCCTGATCCTTGAAGCGGCCTCGAAAATACGGATGGTTCTGGCGCAATTGCCGCAAGGCGGTCGCCAGCGAGGCAAACAGCCAGCCGTCCACATCCGACCATTCCTCCCCCGCCAAGGTGAGATCGGTTGAACGTTTCAGTGACGGCTGATGCTGAGCGCCCGCACCGGCGCGGCCGGGGCCCTTTCCCGGGTGTGCTTCAAAACGCTCAATTAACTCCCGACACTGCGTCCCCGACAAGGCGCCCTCGTACTGCCAGATGAAACTTCCCGGAGCCAGTTCCTGCAGAAGATTATCCGAACTCACAAAATGGCGCGCTCCATCTCAAGCTGCAATCGCGCCGCCGGATCATCCGCCTGCTGACCCAACCGCAGCAGCCGGGACACCGTCGCGCTCCAGTGCTCCCGCCCCCGCGCAATCACAGCCTGCAAGGGGCGATCATCCTCATCCTCCTTCCATTGTTCGAAGGCTTCCACCAATGCCGGAAACAATTGGCGTCGCATGGCGGTCAGGCTGGCGCGATAAAACAGCAGGGCCGGACGATCTTCAGCCTCCAGCAAGGCCGGCAAGGTGACCTGACAATCCGCCCAATGATCGCGCATCGCCCGCAAACCCAATTCCACCGGCCCGCGCGGCAGCGCGTGCAGCAACTCGTGCCACGCTTCCCCCAACTCCCGACCGGCTTCAATCTCGCCAATCTCATGCAGGATGGCGGTCCGCGTTTCGCGTTCCGTCATGGCTTCCAGCGCCTCCTCCAGATCCTCGTCAAAGGGATAGCAGCCAAGCGCTTCTCCCAGCGCGTTCTCGCGCCGGTCCCAACGCCATTCCTGCAGGCGCTCCCAGAGCATGCGGCGCAGAGACTCCCGCCGCACAAAAATTGTCTGATCCCGACTCATTGCCGGCGGCGCCGCCAAATCCCGCGCGCATTCCTCGCGCGCTTCATAAATCTGACACTGGTTGCGCTTTTGCTGATCTTCCAGACGCGCCAGAAAAAAGTGCGGCGCGCCATGCGCTCCCAAACCGGCGCTGTAAACATAACCGCTGGGGAGCAATGCCTGATTGATGGAATCCGCATCAAAGGGGTCGTAGTCGCGGCCTTCAATGCGCACCGGCTGATAGGCGCGGTCTTCCAGCGTCTCCCAGCGCCGCTCGCGGTCCTGAATCCAGCGTCCCACCGCATCGCTCGGCAGACTCTCCTCAAAGTCCAGACCCATCTCCCAGCGAAAATACTCGCGCATCTTCAGCAGATACACGCACATCGTCAGCACCCCGGCATGACGCGCATCGGCGATGTCGCAATTCGTTTGCACGCGGGCGCACAGGGCTTTGGAGGAATGCATGGACGACATTATGCTCCCCGGTTCATCCGATTGGCAACCAACTCTTCCACCACTGCCGGGTCAGCCAGCGTCGAGGTGTCGCCGAGGTCCGCATAGTCATCGGCCGCAATCTTGCGCAAGATGCGCCGCATGATCTTTCCGGAACGGGTTTTCGGCAGGCCGGGCGCCCATTGAATCCGATCGGGGGTGGCAATCGGCCCGATGGCGTCGCGCACCCACTGCACCAATTCCTCGCGCAAGGCATCGGTTTCTTCAGCTCCACTCACCAGCGTGACGTAGGCATAAATTCCCTGCCCCTTGATGTCGTGGGGAAATCCCACCACCGCGGCCTCCGCCACATCGGCATGCGCCACCAACGCCGACTCTACTTCGGCGGTGCCCATCCGGTGTCCGGAGACATTGATCACATCATCCACGCGCCCGGTAATCCAGAAGTCTCCATCCGCATCCCTCTGCGCCCCGTCCCCGGTGAAATAACGCCCCGGGTAGGTGCGGAAATAGGTGTCCACAAAACGCGCATGATCCCCGTAAACCGTGCGCATCTGCCCCGGCCAACTGTCGGCCAGACACAGGTTGCCCTCCGCTTCTCCCTGCAATTCCTGGCCTTCCGCATCCACCAGGATCGGGCGAATCCCGAAAAACGGCCGCGTCGCGGAACCCGGCTTGAGGTCAGTTGCTCCCGGCAACGGCGCAATCATGATGCCGCCCGTCTCCGTCTGCCACCATGTGTCGACAACCGGACAGCGCCCCTCTCCGACCACCTGGTGATAAAACAGCCAAGCCTCCGGGTTGATGGGCTCCCCCACCGTCCCCAACAGGCGCAGCGTGGACAGGTCGTGCTTTGCCGGGTAGGACTCGCCCCACTTCATGACCGCACGGATGGCCGTGGGGGCCGTATAGAAGACGTTCACGCCATACTTGGCCACCATGGCCCACCAGCGGTCCTTGTCGGGCCAGTCGGGGGAACCCTCGTAGAGAACCCCGGTGGTTCCGTTGGCCAGGGGCCCGTAGACGATATAGCTGTGCCCGGTGACCCATCCGATGTCGGCCGAGCACCAGTAGACGTCCTCTTCCTTGGCGTCGAACACCCACTTGTGAGTCAGGGAGGCCCCCAGGATGTAGCCGCCGGTGGTGTGCAGAATGCCCTTGGGCTTGGCCGTGGTCCCGGACGTGTAGAGAATGAACAGCGGATCCTCCGAGTCCATGGGCTCGGGCTCGCAGTAGGCCGGGACATTTTCCACGACGCGGTGCCACCACACGTCCCGGGTCTCGTCCACGTCCACCGGAGCAACATCCCCGATCCTTCGAACCATTACCACCTTCTCGACACAGGGGCAGTCCTTGAGGGCAGCGTCCACGTTTCGCTTGAGGGGAACAATCTGACCGCGCCG
>RKRZ01000090.1 GCA_007571105.1 Gammaproteobacteria bacterium | reverse complement strand
CCCCTCCGGCTGTACCCGGTCCCCGGATACTTCTTTTTTGATTCGGGCGAGCTCTTGTTGCAAGGCGGCCACATCTTGACCGTCCCATTGGCCAACCACGGCTCCTGAGCGAGAAATGATGTCATCGGACATAAGAAAACCTCCTGTTATTCGCGTGTTTGTACATGGGTGCTTGCCTTTTACGAATTGTACCCGATTGCCGCCGTTTTTAAGGCTCGAAAAAGGCTCATGGAGTCGGACGAGCAGTTTATGAACACCTCACCAGAAGCGCGCATCGACTTCTGGAAAGCCATGCGCTACTGGCTGCGGCTGGGCTTCATCAGTTTCGGTGGACCCGGTGGTGCGATTGGCGTCATGCATCTGGAGTTGGTCGAGCGATTGCGCTGGATTGAGGAGCGTCGGTTTTTGCATGCGCTCAACTACACCATGCTGCTGCCAGGTCCGGAGGCGCAGCAGTTGGCGACTTACATCGGTTGGTTGTTGCACGGACGATTGGGAGGGCTGGTCGCCGGGATTCTGTTCGTCGCACCTTCCCTGCTGATGATAATCGCCTTGGCTTGGTTGTATCTCGCCTTCGGTGAGGTCGGCTGGATCGCAGCCATGCTGTATGGTGTCAAGCCTGCGGTGACCGCGGTCATCTTGTTTGCAATCTGGAGGATTGGTTCTCGGGTTCTGCGCTCGTGGGTGCTGTGGGTCATCATGCTCGCGGCTTTCGCCGGTTTGTTCGTGTTGCATCTGCCGTTTCCTTTGATCATTCTGGGTGCCGGCATCATTGGCTATCTATTGCATCACGTTGCTCCGAGTTGGATTGCGGCACCTTCCGATGAGGCGGAACAACTCGACAGTGCGGAAGCCGAGACTGTAACGCAGATGAGCCGCGCGCAGCTGATCAAACTGTGTCTGGCGGGAGGAGCCTTGTGGTTGGGAGTGTATGTGGCCGTGCAGGTGCTGGATGGCAGCGGGGTTTTGGCGGACATGGCGATCTTTTTCAGCAAGGCGGCGGTATTGTCGTTTGGCGGCGCTTATGCGGTGTTGCCGTATGTCTACCAAAGTGCGGTGGAGCATTTCCAGTGGATCACGGCGGCACAGATGATGGACGGCTTGGCTTTGCGCGAGCTGATTCCCGGGCCATTGGTGATGATCACGTCCTTCGTGGGCTTTGTCGGAGGATGGGAAGGCGCCTGGTGGGGGACGGAGCACTATGTGTCGAGTGCAATTGCGGCGGCTCTGGTTGCAACCTGGTACACGTTTTTGCCATCATTCCTGTTTATCTTTATTGGAGCGCCGTATATCGAGCGCACCCGAAACCAGTCTGCGTTCACCGCGCCACTGACTGCAATTACGGCGGCAGTCGTCGGCGTCATGCTGAATCTGGCCGTGCTGTTTGCAGGGCATGTGATATGGACGAGCGGCTGGGAAGCGCCTCCGGATTTGAATATGGCGTTGCTGACCGGATTGGCTTTGTTGGCGCTGTCGGGCGGCAAGGTGCCGGTCGTGCCGGTGTTGGTTGTGTGCGCGCTGACCGGCGTGATGCTGGTGGAACTCGGTATTCCGATTCCGGCTTAGTCTTCCATTTTTATGTTGGTGGGAGTGAGTGAGATTTCATCCCCGTGGTGCAGTTGCGTTGTTGTGTCAGCAAGTTGGCGATTGACCGTGACGGTGATTCGACTTGGGTTGATGGCTTCGTGCCAGGTGTCGTCGCGCTGGCGCAGCCAATAGAGCAATTCTGCAACACTGGTGACTTCTCCGGAAAGTGTCAGATATAGGCGTTCCTGACCCAGTTGTTCGGCCAAGGTTGCAAACAGCAACACGGTGATGGCGCGTTCGTTCGTCTCCTCCGCAGCCTCAGTCTTTCGCTCCAGCTCCATCAGGTATTCCTGCCAGTTGCGCTGGTAGTTCTGGCCTAATTCGTGCAAGGTCTCCCAGGAATAGATTCCGGTGTTGTGGCCGTCATCGAAATACAAACGTACGGCATAAGTGCCGTAAGGCTCAATGCGTTCGATATTGACGTCTTGCTTGTCGGAGACCAGATCGCCGCGGGCACGCGCCGTCTTGACTTCGGCTGACGGGGAGAATATGCGCAGGTATTCGCAGGGCAGGACAAATTCTGTGCCGTCGCCGAAACGCACGTGCAACTCACGCGCTTGGCGGTCGAGTTTCAGTTCTTCAGGAGCAAGTGACATCGGAAACGATTAGTGAGCAATATTAAAAAACAACTCCCCATATCGATCTATCAATAGCAGCAGAAACAGCCCCATCAAATAAATGATGGAATAGGTAAACGTCGGCATCGCCAAGCGATTGCTTCTCTCTGACTGCATTTTTGCGGCGTAGTACAGAAACGCGCCGCCCAGCATGATGGCTCCAGCGAGGTACAGCATCCCGGAGAGTTGAACAACAAAAGGCAGCAGGCTGACCGCCAAAAGTAATGCGGTATACAGAGTGATCTGCAGGCGCGTATAGCTGTCCCCATGGGTCACCGGCAACATGGGAATTCCCATCTTTGCGTAGTCTTCCTTGCGGTGCAGGGCCAAGGCCCAGAAGTGTGGAGGTGTCCACGTAAAGATGATGAGAAACAGGACGAATGCGCCCGGGTCTACTGAACTCGTGACAGTTGTCCAACCCAGCAGAGGTGGAGTGGCACCGGCGGCTCCGCCGATCACAATATTTTGAGGAGTAGCGCGTTTGAGATACATCGTGTAAATCATGGCATATCCGATAAGCGAGCCGAATGTGAGCCATGCCGTCAGCGCATTGACGGTCATGTACAGCAATGCAAACCCGATGCCTCCCAGAAATACTGCAAACCCG
>RKRZ01000111.1 GCA_007571105.1 Gammaproteobacteria bacterium | reverse complement strand
CAAAGCCTCGCCGCGGTAGCGCGCCAACTGCTTCGGCGCACCAAACCGCCGCGAAGCGCCCGCAGCCAAAACAACGCCCTGCAAGCCATACCGCCCACGCCCACGAAAACCCCTACGCATCGGATTGAAGACGGAATAAGACATTAACGAACTGCTTCTGCAGCAGCTTCCACCGGGCACTGCGTCCATGTCCAGTAAAGCTGGCCAAGTTCTTGGCTTTCAAAATAGCTAGACCTAACCGCAGTCGGCGCTCCTTTGTCTCTGGCCCTAATCCCAAACCTCTCAACAAGTCTTCCGGCTCGCGGCTGCCGGGCTCGTGCAGACGACCAACTCGTGCCGCTTCCACAACTGTGTTGCGAAGTTCCGCAAGATCAAGGTCGCCGACCTCCCATCCGTCAGCCTCTTGGTTTTCCCAGCGCCGCTCGTTGTGGATACGTTCGCCTGAAAAATCGACAATTACATGTTCACTAAATTCCGGCTGTGGGTCCGGCACAACGGGCAATTGTTCTTGTTTGCACTCTCCTGCTGTCACTGCAACCACGCCGACCGAAGCAAAGCCCAAGCGGGTGGTGTAGTGAAGATACGATTCTTTCGCCGTTATCTCTCGCCCGTCGCAGGCAGACAGCTTTTTCTTGTCCTTTGAAGTGGGCCTGAACACTTGGGAGCTGATGCGACCATTGCGCACCCAGCTCGGATTAACCTGCCGGAACAGCAGGGAAGATGGAGGGATCATGCGGGGCTTTGAGCTATCTCCTTAATCTGCTGTGCCAGCCATTTCCAGTCCTCGCTGCTATCGCACTGCAATGTGCGCTCGTTGGTGTCTCCAGATTCCAAGTTGAGCGCATGCCATTCACCGACATGCGTTCCCAAATTCAACTCAAGCGACACTTCCGCCGCCCCAATGGACCACTCCGCTAGAACACCGCCCGTTTCCGTCGGATAGAGGCGCGGAAGCGGCAATGAATCGGGAAAGTGGCACATGAAAACACCAATCAGCCAGTTAAGTCCACCCGGAGATGGCGCCTTACCTGCACCTTCCAGCCAACCATCCTCGACCAATCTCAATTGGGCGACCTGCTGAAGAACGTCTAGCGGATCGGCATCTTTTCCCCCAGCCGATTGG
Organism: Gammaproteobacteria bacterium; assembly: GCA_007571105.1. Lineage (GTDB taxonomy): Bacteria > Pseudomonadota > Gammaproteobacteria > Poriferisulfidales > Poriferisulfidaceae > Poriferisulfidus. Next base: position 1,692 of record RKRZ01000111.1, on the reverse strand, counting down.
TATGGCGATAGTGAACCGTAGTCCCTGGACACATCGCTAGGCATATGATCGGCAATCATGGGGATATGGAAGACCGCCACGAGTGTCGGCTTTGGGGCCTCAAAAATGTGTTTTTCATTAACAATACGCGGAGCGGCGGTAGAGCTGAAGCGCCTGACAGTTCGTGTCTTCGTCGCGGTCCGATCAGGCGCCAACTGGAAGTTATCCACGATCGTTGCTCCCCTGAGCACGCTGTTCTAGCTTTGAAACGTGTTCGCCTAGCCAATCAACCAAGCCTCTGGCAGTCGGCAAGTCCACAACAACTTCTACCTCTATTTCTCTGGCAACTCCCGATTTGCCCGTGCGTTCCAACTCGCGGCCCAATCCTCCCTCGGAATTGATCTCGTGCGTGACCTTCTGCGGAATGCTTCCACGCTCAGAGTAGAAGCCCATCGTAATGTAGCTACTCGGAGTAACACCACCAAATACGCCGTCGCCGTGGACTACTCGAAAGTTGTTTGATTTGATGTATTGGAAATCCAGCGTTTTGGGGAAAGCTTCTGTATTTATCCATATGGATTTCTCCTGCCCATTTGGGGCGCGTCTATCGCAAAAATGGGAGCAAGGGGCGATTGTAAGGCGTAAAGCCCGCGATCGGAGAGGTGGTAGCTTCATTCCTTTTCCTCTCGCTGAGCCCGCGCCGCCTGCTCAATATTGCTTGCGGGAATATCGTAGTAGCGCGCCGCGACAATCTCCTTTTTGGCGTAATCCAAGCACTGGGCAGGATTCTGGACCATCAGCGGAATCGGGTCCGGATTTTCCAGCGGATCCCAAACGACATATAGCCAGTAGGTATCGCCAAGCTGCTGCACCTTGCACCACTCGTTCGTTGTGAGCCGGACCCGGCGGCCTCGCTGTCTGCCCTTGACCTCGATGCCACTGAGCAGTTCATTCAGCTTATCGTCCACGGTGGCGTAAACGGGATAGCCGGGGCCAAGCAGGACGGCATCAAGGTGCTGGTTCTGCTCTAGCGTTGTGTCCCGGAAATAAGTAAGCGAAGTCGATTGATTTTATCGAGGATGGAATCGGCGGTGGCGACCCAGGCGAAGGGGCTGGCATGGGCATTGCAATGTTCCACGAAGGCATTGATTTTGCGGGTTGGTTCCTTGACGGAGGAGAACGAGCCTCTGCGGATGGCCTGTTGGGTGATGATTCCGAACCAGCGTTCGACCTGATTGATCCAGGAGGCGCAAGCCGGGGTGCAATTCATGTGGTATCGGGGCCGGCGCGCCAGCCACGCTTTGACTTTGGCGTGCTTGCGGGTGGCGTAGTTGTCGACGATGAGGTGGACATCCAAGTTGCCAGGGATGCTTTGTAAAAGCCTTTGTAGGGATGCCGCTTCAATGAGGCCGCCGCCTGACGGTTGGGGTTCTAGCCAGCTTCCGCTTTGAAGGTATTACGTGCGGGGGGAACTGCCGGAGGAACCAAGCGCGTCCGAGGGTGGCTGGCTGCCTTTCACTATAACCATTAGTCTCAAATGAACAACAAGGGCGCAAGCCCGAAGGGCTCGCCCAAGTTCTGGCGGTGCGGCATGAGCGCCGCCGCAAGCTGAAGCGGGAAAAGCAGGCATGCAGCGGCGCTCAACTTGGGCGGCTGTTTCGCCTATGCGTTGGCGCAGGCGACCGGCGAACCTCTGCCCTGCAAGGGCGAAGA
>RKRZ01000045.1 GCA_007571105.1 Gammaproteobacteria bacterium | reverse complement strand
TTTGGGCGGCAAAGCCAAAAAACCAGCATGAGTCGCGCCGGGTTCGCGGCCAGCACTACGCGCGAAAACAAATCGTGCTGGGGATGCGGGAGCGTGGCGCCACCCTCGCCCTGCCCATAGAACACGCAGATAAAAGGACTTTGCGGGAAGCGATCCAGCAGCATGTCCAGCCCAGCGCGACTCTGTGCACGGACGACAATCCGAGCTATTGGGGCCTCTCTAATCGCCATCGCACGGTCAAGCACTCGGCCAAGGAGTATGTGAACGGGATGGCCCATACGAATGGCATTGAGAGTGTCTGGGCGGTGCTCAAGCGCGGGTTCAACGGGGTGTATCACCACTGGAGCAAAAAACACTGCCGGCAGTATGTCAACGAGATGCCCAAGATCGACTGGATGACTTGTTTCGAGCCATGGTCGGCAAGACCATCACCTTCGAAGGACTCACCTCATAGAGCGAGTGCTTCAACGGCAGGTCTGATGAGTCTCAAGTCTTAAAAAAAGCGGTTCAGGCGCTGTTGCGAATGCCCTCGGTTCCGCACTGCCGTCCGCCCACTCCTACGCAGAAAGACCTGCAGCGCAGGTTCGTCATGCGGGTCGATCGAAAGGGAAAACCGACCATCAAGGAAGTCTGAGAATGATTTTTGTCAACTTCCCTTTATAGTTCCCAAATAAACCGCTGAGGATGAGAGTATGTACAATGCGCAAAGCCATGGAGATACTTTCTTATGAGCAACAAAACAATGAAAGTCGTATTGGCCCAACCACGTGGATTTTGCGCCGGGGTGGAGCGTGCCATTAAAATTGTTGAAGAGGCGCTGAATTTCTATGAGCCGCCTGTCTATGTGCGCCACGAAATCGTGCACAACCAGAGAGTGGTGCAGAACCTGAAAGCGAAGGGCGTGGAGTTTGTAGAGGAAATTGAGCAGATTCCTGATGAAGCCATTGCCGTGTTTAGCGCACACGGTGTTTCCCGCGATGTTGAACAGGACGCCTTGGAACGCGGATTGCAGTCAATTGATGCAACCTGCCCGCTGGTATCCAAAGTGCATAAGGAAGGCCAGCGTTATGCGTCCAAGGGCTATGAAATCATTCTGGTCGGACATGAGAATCACCCTGAAGTTGAGGGCACCTTGGGGCAGATCAAGGGCACGGTTTTTCTGGTGAGCGATGTGAGTGATGTCAAATCACTGAAGGTTCAGAATCCGGAAAAAGTGGCCTATATCACTCAGACCACCTTGTCCGTGGACGACACCAAGGACATCATCGCGGCGCTCAAGAAACGTTTTCCCAAGATTGCAGGACCCGACATCAAAGACATTTGCTATGCGACCCAAAACCGTCAAGCGGCCGTGCGCACATTGGCTTCTCAAGTGGACCTAATCCTGGTTGTGGGAGCGCAGAACAGTTCCAACTCGAATCGGTTGTGCGAGGTGGGCAACGACAGCGGCGTTCCCAGTTATCTGGTCGAGGAGCCGTCGAAAGTGGACCCGAGGTGGTGGGAAGGCAAGGAAACCATCGGCATCACCGCAGGGGCCTCGACGCCTGAAGAGTTGGTCCACGATTTGCTTGAAACCTTGCAAGGTTATATAGATATAGAAATCGTGACAATGGATGGTATTGAAGAAGATGTCAGTTTTCCGCTTCCTCATTCGTTGCAGAAAGTAGCCAAGGCTAGAGAAGAAGCGGCGTCAGTCAATTAATTTAGGGGATTGGTGACCGGTATCTTCCGGGAATTCCGCAAATTGCCTTGTTTTGGCATATAATTTGCCGCCCCCTGCTTGTTTCCATAAAGATCATGCCTGAACATCTGTTCCAGTTGCAGTCCGAGAATGTGGACCAAGTCCTTGTCATTGCCGTCTCCGGTCGGATTGATGGTGTGAATGCGGAAGTCTTCCATGAGCATGTCGGTCAGGAAGCTTGGAATTCTGGCGATTTTCGCGCGATCATTTTGGATTTGGAAAAGTTGGAATATATCAGCAGCGCTGGTTTGCGCTCTATTTTGAGAATTGCCAAAACCTTTGAGGCTCACAGCCAAAAATTTGCTTTGTGTTCGCTTTCCGATCTGATAAAAGAGATCGTTGAAGTGACCGGTTTCGACAAAATCATTGCTATTTACGACTCTCAGTCAGTAGCAACCAAGAAGATCTAGAAATTTTTCCGCTTCTGAGCTTGCCCCACAGAAAACGGGTGGGAAGTTACCGAATTGAAGGTTCTCGAGGGGTGCAGACAGAGTCTGCACGAAACTGCCTTGCGGTAGTAGAATGAGAGCAGGTTTTCGGAGGGAGAATCATGGCTTGGGAAAATAAGGGCAATGATGATGTCTACAGTGACGAAGAGATCGAGGAGCGCCTGAAAGAAGAGTTGCCGGACTGGTATTTGGAATCCGGCTGGATAAGGCGCAAGTATCGCACCGAGAGTTGGAAGGCGACTCTGATGGTGGTGACAACCGTCGGACATCTGGCAGAGCAAGCATGGCATCATCCCGATCTGACCGTCTCATATGCTTTCGTGATCGTCAAGTTGACCACGCATTCAAAGAAAGGCGTGACGAATCGGGATTTCGAACTTGCCAAGCGCATTGAGGACACGCTGATGTGGCGCCCGCCAGATGGGTCTGCGTTGGAAGGCACGCCGTCTGATCCCAGATTTGCTTATATTCGGTACAAATCTGACTGAAGCTTTGCACACACCGTCTGCAAGGATTGCAAGCAAGAAAATAGACAGGACATATTTGTGCCTTTCGTATATAGGTTGTTCAAGATGGATGCACTTTCATGAATGCCGCCCGTATTTTGGTGGTACCCAGTTCGGCTGTTGGAGACACAGTTCTAAAT
>RKRZ01000058.1 GCA_007571105.1 Gammaproteobacteria bacterium | reverse complement strand
TCCGGGGCCAGCGTCTCGTCCAACGTGACCGGCAAATCTTCTTCCGAGACCGGCACAACCCCGCACGCATCGCAATGCAGCACCGGCACCGAGCAGCCCCAGCGGCGTTGTCGTGAAATGCCCCAGTCATGCAAACGGTAACGCACCACGGCCTGCCCCATTCCCTTCTCGGCCAAAGCCTCGGTAATGACTTCCTTGGCGCGCTCCGAACTCAGACCGTCAAACTCCCCCGAATTAATCAACACGCCCAGGTCCATATAGGACCCGGCTTCCAAATCAACCAGCGTCCCATCCGCCGAGGTCACCACCTGGCGAATCGGCAAGTCGTAAGCTTTAGCAAACTCCCAGTCGCGCTGATCGTGCGCAGGGACAGCCATGACAGCACCTGAGCCGTATTCCATCAGCACGAAATTCGCCACCCAAACCGGCAGTGCCTCATTGCTGATCGGATGCCGTGCGACCAACCCCGTGGGATGCCCCTGCTTGTCCCGCATGGCCTCTTCGCCATGCTGCAGCGCGTGCTTAATAAAGCTTTCCAACTCTTTGTTTGTGCTGGCTATTTTCTGTGACAAGGGATGAGCAGGCGCCAACGCCAGATAAGTAGTTCCCATTAGCGTATCAACCCGTGTAGTGAAGACGGAGAGAGGCTCATTCTCTCCTTCGATTGCAAACTGAACTTCGGCGCCATGGGAGCGTCCGATCCAGTTGCGCTGCATCTGGATCACCTGGTGTGGCCAGTGCCCTTCAAGTGCCTCCAGATCATCCAGCAATTGCGGCGCATAGTCGGTGATGCGCAGAAACCACTGCGCAACTTCGCGCTGCTCCACCAATGCACCCGAACGCCAGCCGCGTCCTTCAATCACCTGTTCGTTGGCCAAAACGGTCTGGTCGACCGGGTCCCAATTGACCATGGATTTTTTTCGATAAGCGATACCTTTCTCAAGCAAACGCAGAAAGAACCATTGCTCCCAGCGATAGTAATCCGCATCGCAGGTCGCAAACTCGCGATCCCAGTCGTAGCCGAAGCCGAAACGCTGCAACTGCTCTCGCATGGAAGCGATGTTGTCTCGAGTCCAGGCGCCTGGCAGTACGTCCCGCTCCCGAGCCGCGTTCTCCGCCGGCAAGCCAAAAGCATCCCAACCCATCGGCTGCAATACGTTGTCGCCCTGCATTCGACGAAAGCGGGCGATGGCATCTCCGATGGTGTAATTGCGCACATGGCCCATGTGCAACCGACCACTCGGGTAGGGAAACATCGACAGACAATAGAACTTGCACGCGCCGGGGCGTTCCCGGGCAGCAAAACACTGGTGGGCCTCCCAATACGCCTGCGCGTTCTGCTCGACAGCTTGCGGGTCGTAGCGTTCCTGCATGACAGAAAATGAAATGGCGACGGGCGGGTCTGCGGCAAGCATTTTACTTGGGCTCCCGCATTCGCCCAACTTGTGGCCCCGCGTCAGGGGCCGAATCGATGAATGATTCCTAAGCGCAACAGATCGTAACGATTCTCAAGGTTGTCGCGACACCCATAGCGTGCCTCGCCGGGCGTGCACAGCGAATTCTCCCTCACCCGTCTACTGTCCTCATAGCCTTCCAGGTCCAGATACATGCCTTCGAGACGCACGGTCCACGATTTGCTGAGTGCAGCCTCAAGCCCGGCGCCCAAAACCCAACCTGCGCGAATTGCATCCCCGCGCAAAAAGTCGTCCTGGTCAACATCCTCCGACGTCGACTCGATATCCATCTGCGCAAACGCAAGCCCTCCGCTGGCAAAAAACGCCACCCGACCGATGTCACGGCGCACTCCGACACGCGCCGTTGCAAGCCACTTGAACTCCGACATAATGGCTTCATCACGATTCCGCAACAGCCAGCCATTTACACGCACAGGCGACTCATTGATGCTGCTGTCGAACTCCAGATGCAACGGCACGCCGCCGACATCAAAAGCATGCCCCACCATGGCACTGCGGACCGAGTCAAAGTCCCACGACCAGGAGGCCGCATCGGCTCGCTCCCAGCCCATATCTTCCAACTCCAGGAAGCGCCCATCCAACTGACCCGCACCGAAGAAAGCTCCGGCATAACCCGAACTCCAGTTCAGTCGCGCCTGCCGATCTTCAGCAAAGGCGCCCTCCATCGGAGCGGCCAGCACACAGGCAAATACCAGTCCAGAGAGCAGGCTTTGAGAGGTTTTTATTGCCGTTGACATGATCCGAATGCGACAAAATTCATCGCGAAATTGCGCCCCATTATAGGGATGGAAATAACTTTGGAGGTGCAAAAAAACCATACCGAACCCACACGCCTGTATCCACCCGGCACCCGGCACTCTTATCGACGAATCCAAGGGGTGAAGTAAAATCGCAGGCAGTTGCTTGTCACGGATCCGACGTCCTCACCTCAACCACGTGCGCGCCTTTTTCTCCAGCCTTCACGATCTCCTTCGAGAGTTTGTAGAAACGGAAGCAAGCAGCAGCATTGTGCTGGTGCTGTTTGCCATTGCCGCCATGATCACCATCAATGTGGGCTATCACTCGGCCTACATAGCGCTGCTGGAATTCCCGATGCCTCTGGACCTGGGCGTAGTGGCGCTCGAGAAACCCCTGTTGCACTGGGTCAACGACGGTCTGATGGCCATCTTCTTTTTCGTTATTGGCCTGGAACTCAAGCGGGAATTGATGGAAGGGCACTTGAGCAGCCTGCGCACCGCTGCCCTGCCCGCCTTCGGCGCCGTCGGCGGCATTGTGCTTCCGGCGCTGATCTTCGTCGCGCTCAACACCCATGACCCGATTGCCATGCGCGGCTGGGCCATCCCGACCGCAACCGACATCGCATTCTCACTGGGCATCCTGATGCTGCTCGGCGCGCGCGTCCCCACTG
>RKRZ01000029.1 GCA_007571105.1 Gammaproteobacteria bacterium | reverse complement strand
GATTAATACTCAGCGCCCGGAGCGCTTTCAGTCACTTTTTGCCAGCGATCCTTTTGGCAGAACATTGTTGACCGAGTCCTTACGCACCCGAACTTCTACTCCGTCCGCAATTTCAAGCCGCACAGACGTCTGCCCGATATGCGTGATGCGCCCCATCAAACCACCACTGACTGAGACCTCATCGCCTTTTTGCAAAGCGTCCACCAGCGCGCGGTGTTCCTTGACGCGCTTGTTTTGCGGGCGGATGATCATAAAGTACATAATCAGGAAAAATATCCCGATCATGACGAACATGGAAGTCCCACTCATCGCTCCGGCTGCAGCATCTTGAGCCAGCGCGTCGTCAATGAAAATCACGATAAAACTCGAAGCAGAATGGACGGGCGCATTATGCCACAGACGAGCCTTGGAACATGCATTCCAGACCACATTCCTCGTCTCGTTTTAAACCTAAATCAAGGCTTGTTTGCCCAAAGACTTCCCTGCACGCACACAGTAAACTTGACCGCACAATGTCTTCTTCGGCTGCATCACCCAAACGCCCCGTCAAATCCTTCCGAGGAATCGCATTTCTCTTCCTGCTGGCTGCAGCGGGTCTCATCGCGTTCGCCTGGATTTCCGACGATACCAGTGAATCTGCGGCAGACTGGCCTTTACGAATCATCACATCGGAGCAGACACATCACTTCACCGTCGAACTGGCGCTGACTCATAAAAAGCAGAGGCAAGGACTCATGTTTCGAGAAACCCTTGCAGAGAACACCGGAATGCTGTTTGTCTATGAGCAACCTCAAACCCGCGCCATGTGGATGAAAAACACCCCGCTTTCTCTGGACATGCTGTTTGTGGACTCAGACGGAACCATTCAGCATATTGCCCGCAACACCATTCCTTATTCCACCCGGCAGATCATTGGCCCGAATACAACCCAATATGTACTCGAATTGCGTGCTGGCATCACCCGCAAGCTGGGCATCCGTCGCCATGATCGAATTGAAAACTTGCCCCCTGCCAATTATTCTCCTTCCTCTTCTTGATACGTCTCTACTGTCCGCCGCACCATTTCAGGGTATCGATCCTCCTCTATAGAGACTCTGATTTCTTTCATAAGAGATTGATAGAAATAGAGATTATGGACCGATGCCAAGCGAGAGAACAGAATCTCTCGGGACTGATCCAGATGGCGCAGATAAGCGCGTGAATAATGCTGACAGGTATAGCAGTCGCAATCCGAATCAATCGGCTGCGTGTCCTGGGCATAACGCTGATTTCGAATGCGCACTTCGCCCTTCCAGGTAAACAGATGTCCGTTTCGTGCGTGGCGGGTTGGTATCACGCAGTCAAACATGTCCATGCCATAACCGACCGCCGCGAGAATGTCTGTCGGGCGCCCCACCCCCATCAGATACCGCGGCTTATCTACAGGCATTTTCGGTCCGATGACTTCCAGAACCCGTTCACGTTCTTCAGCACTTTCGCCAACCGACAATCCCCCAACGGCATAACCATCAAACCCAATCTCTTCCAAACACTCCTGGCATTCCAGGCGCAACTCCGAAACCATGCCTCCTTGAGCAATTCCAAATAAAGCATTGTCGTGCGATCCATGCGCTTCGCGACAACGTTTTGCCCAACGCAACGACAATTCCATTGAATCCCGCACTTGCTGCTCTGTCGCCGGGTGCGGCGTACATTCGTCCAACACCATCATTACATCCGGCCCCAGTGCATGTTGCACTGCAATAGCACGTTCCGGGGTCAGTTCCACCGTGTCGCCGTTGATGGGAGATTGAAACTGTACGCCGGCATCCGTGATTTTTCGCATCGGCGACAAACTGAAAACCTGATAGCCTCCGGAATCAGTCAAGATGGGCCCCGACCAGTGCATGAATTCGTGCAGTCCACCATGCTGCTGAACAATTTCCTCCCCGGGGCGCAACATAAGATGAAAGGTATTGCCCAAAATCATCTCGACGCCACACGCACGCAATTCCTCTGGGGTGATTGCGCGAACTGCACCATGGGTTCCCACCGGCATAAAAGCCGGCGTTTGTACATCCCCTCGGGAAAACTTCAAAATGCCCCGTCGTGCGGCACCGGAGGCATGGGTCAGCGTGAATTCCATCGCTAAAGAATCAACATGGCATCGCCGTAACTGTAGAAGCGGTAATTCTCCTCTATGGCGTGCTGATAAGCAGCCAGTGTCTGCGTCCGGCCGGCAAAGGCACAAACCAAAACCAACAATGAGGATTTTGGCAGATGAAAATTCGTTAGCATCCCATCTACCACCTTAAACGACTGCCCGGGATACAGATAAAGTTGGGTATCTCCCTGGAATGACTGAATTTGCCCCCCTTCCGCAGCCGACTCCAGCGCCCGAACAGAAGTTGTCCCCACGGCAATGACGCGCCCGCCTCTCGCCTTTGTCTGGCGAACTTGCTCACAAACAAGCTCATTCACCGTCACATACTCCGCATGTATCTGATGTTTCCGAATATCTGCATCCTTGATCGGCCGGAATGTCCCCGCACCTACATGCAGCGTCACAAACACCTGCCCCACACCGGCCTGCGTTAACTGCTCGATCAGCTCCGGATCGAAATGCAGCCCCGCTGTCGGCGCTGCCACAGCTCCAGCCTCCCGTGCATAAATTGTCTGATAACGCTCCCGATCTTCATCATTGGGAGCGCGACGAATATAGGGTGGCAAGGGTGTCTCTCCCTGTTTCTCTAACAATTCCGCCACGTTCTGACCTTCTGCAAGCCCCAGCATCCAAAATTGTCCTTCCCGATTCTCCACCTGCACTCTGACCTCATCCTGCAGCACCAACTCACTCCCAGAGGCAGGCGGATGATTGCAGCGCAGTTGCGCCAGAATCCGACGCGGCGACAGAATACGCTCAAGCAATATCTCCACTTTGCCGCCGGTGGTTTTTTGCCCATAGAGTCGTGCCGGAATAACGCGCGTATCGTTGAAAACCAACAGATCATCCGAGGTCAGAAATTGAGGAAGGTCGCGAACCACACAATCCCTGCGCTCCCCGCTCACGCGGTCCACAAACAGCATGCGAGCCCCTGCCCGGTCAGGCAACGGCTGTTGTGCAATACGCCCCGGAGGCAGGTTGTAATCGTAGTCTGCCGCACTGAAGCGCGGCATCGGCTCAACCAAAGACGGGTTGGCGCTCAATGATGTCGTCGCGCCCACTGCCTGTTGAGATCATGACAACCGGCACACCCAGATGGGCTTCAATCACGCTGACATACGCCTGAGCACCTTCCGGCAGGTCGGCGAAATTCTGGACCCCTGAAGTCTCAGACTGCCAACCCCTGTGATCTTCATAAGTTTTGGCCTGCCCGGATTCATCGTAGGCCGTGCATACTCGAATGGTGTCAAAAGAGTCGAGCACATCCAGTTTGGTCAAACAGACATGCGTGATGCCGCAAGCTCGAATCGCGCGCTGCAGACCAACCACGTCCAACCAACCGCAACGCCGATTGCGCCCGGTCGTCGCACCAATTTCTGCCCCCGCCTCGCTCAGCAACCGGCCGGTTTCGTCGTGCAGTTCTGTAGGGAAAGGCCCCGCGCCAACCCGGGTGGTGTACGCCTTGACAATGCCCAGCACCGCATCAATGTCGCCGGGCCCGACGCCCGACCCCACACAAGCCGAACCTGCCACAGTATTACTCGAGGTCACAAACGGATAAGTTCCATGGTCAATGTCCAACAACATTCCTTGCGCTCCTTCAAACAGCAATTTGCCGCCCGATGCGCGCAACTCAGAACAACGGGCCGAGACATCGGTCACATAGGGCTCAAGCCGCTTGGCATATTTCTGCAACTGCACTTGCACAGGAGCCACATCCAGAGCTTCTACCTGATAGTAATTCTCCAGCATAAAGTTATGATATGAAAACAATTCTCCAAGCTTTTCAGAGAAGTTTTCTGAATCATACAAATCACCGATCCGCAACCCTCGGCGAGCCACCTTATCCTCGTAAGCCGGACCAATTCCCCGCAACGTCGTGCCGATTGCAGATTTGCCTCGTGCCACTTCGCGCGCAGTATCCAAAGCGGCGTGAATCGGCAGCAATAAAGGACATGCCGCAGACACGCTCAGACGTTCCAGGACTGGAATGCCTTGCTCGATCAGCAAGTCCACTTCTTCGAACAAAGCGTCCAAAGAAACAACCACGCCATCGCCAATCAGGCATTCAACCCCATCATTGAGAACTCCAGAGGGAATCAGATGCAGCACCGTGCGCTCCCCTCCCACCACTAACGTGTGTCCCGCATTGTGGCCACCCTGAAAGCGGATGACCGCATCGGCTTGCGTTGCCAACCGATCTACAATCTTGCCCTTGCCTTCGTCCCCCCACTGGGCACCGACCACCACGACACTGCGGTTCATGCTTCAACCGGACGCCCCACCCACGTGCCGTCTTCGAGAACCAGTTGCTCCGCACAATCGTGCGCTTGCGCCGAATCATCCGCTCCAAGCGCACCGATTACCGCACATCCTTCCTGGCGCAGCTTCTCAAGCGCGGCATGCTGTGCCGAATCCTCGCTCGGCTCAACATAGATGCGGCGAAAGGCCCCAGTCTCCATAGAACCGCAACGCACCAGCGTGCGCAAATCCATACTAAAGCCGGTCGCCGGGCGACTTTCTCTTCCACCATAACGTCCCCCTCGAGCAATCTCTTGGCCCTGTCCCTCGAGGTAGACAGCAAACACCATGCCACGCTCATAGTGGAAGCCGCTGGCCTCCCCCAGATCAAAGTGCAGCCGCATCTCCGGGTAGAGCGCACGGACACGCCGCGCCACAGCGCGCAAGCTGTCCAAGGCATCCGCTACCGACTCTTGAACACAGCCAAGCACCTCTTTCGCGCGATCCAACACCTCCTCATCCGCTCCCGACAATTGCTCCGGCAACGCCCGCAATGCCGCAGCCACTTCCGCCTCGACCGAATTGCTCTCCAGCCATGCCTCCAGATCTGGCACAGCTTTGCGCTGCAGAATGTCAAAAACTTCGTCACGCTGCTGCGCGGTCCACTCCGCTTTGCGCGCCAAAGCGCGAAAGACTCCTGCGTGTCCCAAATCCAAGCAGGTCGAAGGGCATCCTGCCACCTGCAATCCTGCGCACAGCAGTTGCACAATTTCAGCATCTGCTTCCTCGCTGTCGCTGCCATATAACTCTGCACCGACCTGAATGGGATTGCGATTGCCTCCCAGGATTTCCGGACGTGCCCGCATCACTGGTCCTGCGTAACACAGCCGGGCCACTTTATCCTGCGGCAAATGCCGCGCATCCATGCGTGCAACCTGTGGCGTGATGTCCGCACGCAGCCCCAGGGCTGCGCCGGTCAATGGATCGGTAATTGACAGGGTTTGCTGGACCAGAGCGTCACTGTCGTCTGTCAGGGCATCAAAAAAATCCACCAATGGCGGCGCAACCAATTGATAGCCATAACTCTGGAAGCAATCGAGCAATCGACGTCGGCACGCCTCCAAGCGCACGGCTTGTTCCGGGGATGCCTCTTCCACCCCTTCCGGCAAAGACACAGTATTCATGCCAGAAACCGACTCACGTACAACAGCACGACCCCTACCGTAACCGCAATCAAGCCCACCATTCGAAATTGAAGGTCCGGCAGTTCCATCATGCGCTGCATCCAGCGACGCGCCTGCATCGGTGCAAGAAGGGCAACCAGCCCTTCCAGCATCAAAACCAGGGCAACAAAGGCCAGTACTAATTCCCACTGCATGGCGAGGGAAAATGCTTACTGCCCGGATTCAAGTTGCTTGAAGTACTTGAAGAAATCCGAGTCTGGTTCAACGACGAGAACATCGCCCTTGTCGCGAAACGTCTGAACGTAGGCCTTCAGACTGCGTGTAAAGGCGAAAAATTCCGGATCGGCGTTGTATGCCTGGGCATACACCTCGGTCGCCCGCGCATCTCCTTCGCCCCGGATCTTCTCAGCATCCCGGTATGCCTCTGCCTGAATCACCGTGCGCTGGCGATCTGCATCCGCGCGAATTCGCTCCGCGGTCTCCTGACCACGGGCGCGAAAGTCCTTGGCGGTACGACTGCGTTCCGCCCGCATCCGGCGATAAACCGAATCGCTGACTTCATCCGGCAGCTCGATGCGGCTGATGCGCACATCGACCACGCGAATCCCCAACTCGCGGGCGTTCTGGTTCGACTGCACCTGCAGCACGGCCATGATTTCTCGCCGCTCTCCCGAAATGGCTTGCTGGATCGTGCGCACACCGAACTGGTTCTTGAGGCCGTCTTTGACAATCTGGGTCAGGCGCCCTTCCGCACGGGTCCGGTCTCCCTGGGTGGCCCGAAAATACTGGTCCACGTTCTCAATGCGCCATTTCACGAAGAAGTCTACCGAGACGTTCTTCTTCTCACTGGTCAGAAACAGTTCGGGTTTGGAATCCAGCGACAACACCCGAATGTCAAACTTCTGCACATTGTTGATGAACGGCATCTGGAAATGCAGCCCCGGCTTCAAGCCCGTGCGCTTGATGTCACCCAACTGAAATACAATGGCGGTTTCCGTCTGTTGTACATAGAACGTCGAGGCCCAGACGAGCACCGCCGCCAGTGCAGCTACAACCCAGCGCACCGAAAACATCTCAGCGTCCCTCCCTCAAGCGAGAGCCACCACTATCCGAAGAGGATCCTGAAGTTGTGGGGGAATCACGATTGGCGCGGGATGAACCCCGACTGGAACCCTCGCGGTCCAGAATGCGATCCAGCGGCAGGAACAGCATGTTGCTGCCTTCATCGACATCCACCACAACTTTGGAACTGTTCGATAGCACTGACTCTACGGCCTGCAAATACATCCGCTTGCGCGTGACTTCCGGAGCCTTGCGATATTCGCTCAGCAGTTGCGTAAAGCGCGACGCCTCACCTTCCGCATTGGCAATGACCTGCTCGCGATACGCCTTGGCATCCTCCAACATGCGCGCAGCCTCACCTCGGGCGCGTGGCAGCACCTCATTGGCATAAGCCTGCGCTTCATTCTTGAAACGCTCCATATCTTCGCGCGCCTTGGTTGCATCCTGAAACGCATCCTGCACCGCATTCGGCGGCTGCGAATCTTCCAGGTTGATGGTCAGAATTTCAAGGCCGGTCCCGTATTCGTCCAAGATTTCCTGCATCAAATCCATAGTGCGGCTGGCGATGTCTGCCCGCCCCTCGCGGAGAATAAAGTCCATCTCATTTCGCCCCACGGTCGTGCGGATCGCAGAATCCAGCACTCCACAGATAGTGCTCTTGAAACGGCAATTTCGATCAAACTCAATATCCGGATTTTCCGTATTGAACAAATAGTCCTCAACATTTTTCAGCCGGTACTGCACGGAGAACTTCAACTCCACAATGTTCTCGTCCTGCGTCAACATGGTGGTGCGCTTCTCGACGCTACGAATCCCGGTAACGTTGACAACTTTCACCGACTCTATTGGATATGGAATGTGCCAACCCGGCCCTGGCATGGTGGTGCGGTTGTGCTCCCCGAAGCGCATGACCACCCCGCGCTCGCTCGCCTCCACAATGTAAAACCCGGACAGCAGCCACAAGGTGAGCAACGTCACTGCAATGACGCCACTGCCGAGAGACCATTTGCCTCCCTTGCGTGAAGACCCTCCCGGCGAGCCGCCTGAACCGCCGGCAATTTGCCACAGGCGCTTCAACAACGCATCCAGGTCGGGAGGCCCTTGGCGGTTGTCCTGCCACGGGTTGCCGCCGTTTTCTTTAAAAGCCATGTTCAATATGCGAGGAAACGTATCGGCAATTTTATACCAAGTCACTCCAATGAAAGCCGCCTTGAGGAGGCAGAACCCTGACTCCACGCCGGTTTCGGCACTTGGAATTGCACATATTGCGGCCATCGGGACAGCGGCAGCCATAGGCGCATCTCGCATTCACCCGATTCGGTAAAGCGTTCTTCCTCAACCTGTCCCAGGCGGTACAACTCCGCTCGCAATGGATACGCTTGTGCCGGCAGGCGAACGTATTGACACGAAGATTCTGCCAGCACATGCTGCGCAATCCGCTGGCGCAGCACATCCATCCCCTCACTGGTCCGTGCCGAAACCCAGACGCGCCGACTGGTGTGGCCTTTCTCACGCGACAATTCATCGGCAGTCAACCGGTCCCTCTTGTTGTAGACTTCAAGCACCGGGACTTCTGCTGCGCCGATTTGCTCCAGCGTGTCGCGCACCTGTTCAATCTGCCGCTCATACTCGGGGGCGCTGCAGTCGATGACATGCAGCAATAAATTGCAGTCTCGAACTTCTTCCAGCGTGGAATGAAAGGCTCGCACCAGTTCCACTGGCAGGTCTTGAATGAATCCTACGGTGTCCGACAGAATCGTCTCCCGCCCCTGCTCAAGCAACAATCTTCGGTGTGTCGGATCCAAGGTGGCAAAAAGTTGATCGCGCGCCATTACTTCACTGCCAGTCAGGCGATTGAATAGCGTTGACTTGCCGGCATTGGTGTAGCCAACCAAAGTCACATGAAACCACTCTTTGCGCCGATTGCGCGATTGCGTACGCTGGCTCTCCATTTGCGCCTGACGACGCTGCAGCGTCTGCAGACGGCGTGTCAGCAGGCGGCGGTCCAATTCCAGCTGTGTCTCACCGGGGCCGCGAAGTCCGATGCCCCCCTTCTGTCGCTCCAGATGACTCCAGCCGCGAACCAATCGTGTCGAGAGATAAGACAGTTGCGCCAATTCAACCTGCAATTTGCCCTCGTGCGAACGTGCGCGCTGCGCGAAAATATCCAGAATCAATCCGGTGCGCCCCAACACCCGACACTGCAAAAGAGATTCCAAATTGCGCTCCTGAGAGGGGCTCAGATCCACATTCAGAACCAGCAAGCGCACCTCGTGCGAGGCGCAACATTGCTGCAACTGTTCCGCTTGACCACGGCCAAAATAAAAACGCGGATGCGGCACTCTGCGACGCAGTCGCATTTGCGCCTGCACATCAAGCCCGGCGCTATGCCCCAGTTCCAGGAATTCTTCGCTATCAGTTGCGCTGTCGCGCGGGAATGGCGCCGTCTCCACATGCACCAGAACGCACCGTGCATCGATTGCGGCGCGCTCAAACAAACGGCACTCCTGAAATTACTTCTACGCGAATCAAAATAAAAGTTGCACACATTATTGGGGCCACCAACGGGCGACGGCACTCAATACCTTCTGGTGCTGCACACCGTCACTTGGGCAGTGTAACACGTCCGGGGCGTGGCGCAGCCAGCTTAGTTGCCGCTTTGCCAATTGGCGCGTCGCTGCAATCGCTGCCTCTCGCATGCGTTGTGCATTACACGCACCCTCCAGATGTTCCCACACTTGCCGGTACCCCACACAGCGCATCGACGCGTGCTCCAGGCTCAGATCTCCCCGTGCTCGCAGCGCACGGACTTCCTCCATCAAACCGTCCCGCAACATTTGATCAAAGCGTTGCTCGATGCGCTCATGCAAATCTGCGCGACTTACGGGCCACAACACCAACTGCCTATATTGAATGTTTCCCGATGCGCGCATCGGGTGCGCGCGGATCCAGGCGCTCAAGCTTCGACCACTGGATTCATACACTTCCAAAGCCCTGAGAATACGTTGGCTGTCGGTCGCGTGCAGACGGCGCGCAGAAGGCGGATCGCACTGCCGCAAACGATCATGCAGAGGCTTGGGGCCCAATTCCTGAAGTTCCCGCCTCAAGCGGGTGCGGATTTCCGGAGAAATCTCCGGAATATGCGATAAGCCGCGCAACAGCGCCAGAAAATAGAGCCGCGCTCCTCCAACCAATAACGGAATGCGACCGGCCTCGCAAATCTCTCGGATATGCGCGCGTGCGTCTGATGCAAACTCATAGGCGGAGTAGGAA
>RKRZ01000088.1 GCA_007571105.1 Gammaproteobacteria bacterium | reverse complement strand
GGCATGGTAAATCGCTGTCGATAACAGCAACAATACGGCAATCAGAAGAAGCGGAGACAACGGAGAATTTAAAAAGCGGTAGGGTTGGGATTATTCCACCCTAATGTGTCAGTTTTGTTACAGGGAGGCCGAGGCGATCGACGCCTCGTTCAGGCTTCGGGATCTACAAATTCCTTGGGCTTCTCAGAACCCTCGCCGAAAAAGTATTTTTCCATCTCGTCTTCCAGAAACTTGCGCGCTTTCGGGTCCACCGGAGTCAATCGGTACTCGTTGATCAACATGGTCTGATGGCGCAACCAGCCGCTCCATGCCTCTGCCGACACTTCATTGAAAATGCGCTGCCCGAGTTCTCCGGGATACGGCATGCGTTCCAGACCTTCGGCTTCGCGGCCGAGTTTGACACATTGCACCATTCGCGCCATGACACTTACCAGACTGTAGCAATGCGGCCCATTATAGCCGCGTAATTTGCCTGCTCTATAACCTACTATGCTTCCAATAACTCCATAGGCTTATTGGCTACTTCCGGAGATGCCGCCGAAGGTCCTGGCATTAGTTTTATAAAAGCAATGCCTTTATGGTTTTCGATAATCTTGGAGGCTGGTGCTTGAGAAAAAGTCAACATGCATGCGTGATGAAGCGATAACACTGCTTCCTGAAGAGCCTGGTCTGACTCAAGCTTCGTGATCTTCAACCCCATTTCAAGACAACGTTCAGAAGAGTAGGTGGCGAGCATGAGATTTGGTCAACGCATGGTCGCCGAGTTCGTTGATGATAGTGGAGATCACGTCTGATTTTAATTCCCCCTCCTCCTTCTCAAACATCCCAGTTTTCAACCATTCTGCGGTCATCTCATTAGACCAGCTATAGCCTTTTCGCATTCGCCAATAAATGTGGGGGGATATTTGGACACCACAGGCTGCCACACTGGAATTGCAGAAGGGTCTTCTTTAATTTCTCTTTTGGCTCTGTTGAACTCTTCCACAACCCCATGAGCAGGAACCCCGGATAACTGAGGATCAATTGGTCCCAAGCTAGATTGCTTCCCCATTATGATTTCTTTGCAAGCACAAGCAATCATCGTTCCTCCCGACATTGCAAGTTGCGGAATGATCGCACGCAAATCTGTTCCAAACATAGCTCGCAAATAGTCAACAAACGATTCCGTAGCAGCAGTTTCTCCTCCTGGGGTATGCAAAATCAAATCAAGGCCAAGATCTCGGTCGAGTTCGTGAATAACTGTCATCAAGCCATTTTTATCATCATCATTGAATTTGATTTCCGGAACACCCCCGTTCTGAAGCCATCCGGAATAATAGATGATGACATTACGTACAGTGGCTTTGTGGATCTCAGATAAATATTGTCTACGAATTACATCACACGCACCCCCCATCGTGCGAGTTTCATCGAGAATTTGGTTCCAGTTAGGCATCACGGCGGTGCACAGTTGCACCTGTGTGATTATTACTAATCTGATAGTTGTCTAGACGTCTTGTCCATTCAGGCCATTCAATAATAGGCTTAGAAAACTCCGCCAACTCTTGGTATCGGCGTCGCGCTTCAGGGTCTGCAAGCTCCAATTCCTGGTAAATTTCGAGAATTTCCTCTAGTCTAGAATCTCTTTGACTATCGGACATGAGAAGCCTCCAGAATTCGTGAACTGTTCTCCTGGCTATGGCCAAAAACGAACAATGAATACGCCTATCATACACCACCTCTAGTATTCGACATCCTGGCGAGAACAGCTCAGTTCTTCAGGGTTTTGAAGGAAAAAGATGATGGGCTGACATGGTCCACAGGTTTAGAGGAGTATATGTGGAAGACATTCTAAAAGTTTATTGGTGAATGCCTTAGGGCGGCGTTCTAAACAATTTTCTGAAGAACCAAGAATGCCATCTGAAACAGACGCATGCGTATAATGCGAACAAGGGGATTTTCGGCACTCCCCGCGGAGGACTTCGACATGTTTGAGCACATTGATGCTACAACCCGAATGATCAATGGGATCGTCTGGGGCTGGCCCACCCTCATCCTGCTCATGGGATTGGGACTGTACCTTACGATCGGCCTGCGATTTATCACGATTCGCAATATTGGAACCGGCTTTCGCGAGTTGGTTCGTGGACGATCTTCGGACGAAGACGGCGAAATCCCTCCGTTCCGAGCCTTGATGACAGCCATGTCCGCAACGGTCGGTACCGGAAATATTGCCGGCGTCGCCACCGCCATTGCATTGGGAGGACCGGGTGCAGTCTTCTGGATGTGGGTCATGGCCCTATTCGGCATGGCCACCAAGTACTCTGAGGCGGTTCTGGCCGTGCACTACCGCGAAGAAAACGAACATGGCGAATATCACGGCGGCCCGATGTACTACATCAAGCTCGGCCTGAGCGAGATGTTGGGCGAGCGTGGACGCTGGCTTGCCGTATTGCTTGCTTTCCTGTTCGCCCTATTCGCCGCCATCGCCAGTTTCGGGATTGGCAATATGGTGCAGTCGAACTCTGTGGCCGACGCGCTTCACAATGTCTTCGGCGTTGCAGAAATGTACACCGGCATTGGCATCGCCATCCTCGCAGGCTTCGTTATTTTGGGGGGACTGCAGCGCATCGCATCCGTCGCCTCCGGGCTGGTGCCTCTGATGACCATCGCCTACGTGGGATGCGCTCTGATCATCATTCTGATGAACATCACAGATGTCCCGGCGGCGTTCGTCACGATCGTTCACTCGGCATTCAACGGCCATGCAGCCGTCGGCGGCTTCGCAGGCACTGCCGTCATGATGGCGATTCAGTTCGGGATCGCCCGCGGAATTTTCTCGAATGAGGCCGGTCTCGGCAGTGCGGCAATCGCGCATGCTTCCGCGCAGACCAACAGCCCGGTGCGTCAGGGACAAATT
>RKRZ01000166.1 GCA_007571105.1 Gammaproteobacteria bacterium | reverse complement strand
TTCCAACGCCGGCGGCCAACCCGTGGGAAGTGGCTCACCGCGGTCTTCCAGATCAAAAAATCCGCCGCGCGGATTGATTGAACCGGCCTCGTAAAAGTCCAGCAACCGAACGGACTCACCAATCAACCAATGCCTGTGGCTTGATCGTTCAACCCAGCCCGGCCCGGGCGTACCAATGGTGTTGTCATGCAAGGCCATTAGCTGCCTCCTCTCGTGAATTCATTCATCAGTCTTCCGGTTCCGCAAGGTGCAGTGGCGGCACAATGACTGTCTCCAGTGCATTCCTGATCAGTTGGGCGTGTTGTTCGATGTCGACATTGTCGTGAGCAAACGAAACCGCGCTGACCGCCGCGACTGGTCGGCCTGCGCTGAGGACCGCGACTGCGACCGCGACAAGTCCTTCGACACTTTCCTGAAGATCGACACCGAAGCCGCGCTTCCGGACTTCGCAGATTATGTTCCACTCCTCTTCAAGGGTCTTCGGTGCATTTGGCGTGCGTGGGACAAGTGATTTGTCAAATCGTACCTTGAACGCCCCGAAAGCCTGGTGCTCACGGGCGACCATGGCTCGCCCCATGGCTGTGGTCAGCGCGGGCAGACGCATGCCAACCCGGGTGCCGGGCTGGATTGCCTTGTTGGATTCGATCTTTTCGATGTACAGAATCTCCTGGCCATCCAGCACCGCGATGTGGCAGACCTCATTGATCTGCTCTGCAAGTCGCTGTACGGCAGGCCTGAGCATAATCCGTATGTCAAGCGAGTTCAGGTAGGTCTGCGACAATTGACCTGGCGCCGAGCCGAGTCGATAGAAGCCCGTAAACGGGGATTGCTCCACGAAATTTCGAAACCTCAGCGCTCCGAGCGTGACATGCAGGCTCGATTTGTTGATGTCGAGTTGCCTGGCAATCTCACTGAGCGAAAGACCCGCCGGACCGGCATCGGCGAGAACAAGCAGAGCCCGGAGCGCCTTGTCAACGCTCGGCATTGTCGTCCGTTGAGGCTTCGTGCCTGTCCTCCTTCTGCTTTGTTTGACGGACACCTCAAGACCCCCAGATTGCGCCAAATCCTGGCCAGCGCAATGCCGGCAGGCACGAACCGTTACCTTCCGTCAACGCATCAGACACTACGCCGTCAAGCGGCGTTTGCCGCTTGACCTTTCATGAGCGCGGGCCTAATTTTATATTATCAAATGGGGTTTGTCAATATCAATCAGGAAATCACGGAGGGAGCCATGACCAGATTGAACGGCGGCGTTGTCGTTACAGGAGCTGCCTCTGGAATTGGTCGCGCATCTGCATTGCTGTTTGCAGAAATGGGGGCAGATGTTGTCGGCGTCGATCGCAACGCCGATGGATTGGCGACACTGCCGGATCACATCAGGAAAGTTACTGCCGATGTCACCAATGCCGAAGAGTGTCTGAAGGCGATTCAAACCGCCACGGACGGCGGGCCGCTAACCGGATTGTTCAATTGTGCCGGACAGGAACTCCACGGGACCGTTGTTACGATGTCGGAGGGAGAATTCGACACTCTGGTCGACGTCAACCTCAAGGCCATTTTCCTGATGTGCAAGCATGCGATACCCGCGATGGAGGCAGCTGGCGGTGGAAGTATCGTCAACATGTCCTCGATCCAGGCCCTGGCCACCCAGCAAGACGTGGCGGTTTACGCCGCGACAAAGGGAGCGGTGATTTCGATGACCCGTGTCATGGCGCTTGACCATGGTGACAGGAACATCCGCGTCAACGCCATCTGTCCCGGCACAATTCTCACCCCGCTGGTCGAGTTGAATGCCAGACATTTCCGGCCCGACGCACCGGAAGAACAGCTAGCCGAATGGGGCCGCCTGCACGCCCTGAACAGGGTAGGCAAACCCATCGAAGTGGCCAGGCTTGCTGCATTCCTCCTGAGCGAGGATGCCTCATTCATGACGGGATCATACCATCTGGTTGATGGTGGACTGCTCGCCTCATTCTAGGCATCAAATCCTGTGCCCGGGAATCTTGCGGTAAGTGTCTTTGGAGGGTGGATTCCTTGATGTCAAAACCAATCAGGAGCAATTCGGAACTGGATGCCCTGGCGCAGCAGACCTATTCGGCCGTTTTCTCGGATGTCTGCGATGCAGCCGGCCTTCGTCATCAGACCCTGGAACCCGGGGCAGTGCATCTTGCGGGACCCGAGGGTGTTCTGATTGGTTATGCCCGAACGGCAAGATCAATGCCGGTCAATGACATTCCCGATCGTCCCTATGGAGGGGAAATCGATTTCGTCGATGCACTTTCCCGCGGTGACCTGGCGGTCATTGATGGCTCACGCGCTCAGGCAGCGGCCTGGGGTGAATTGTTTTCTACCGCCTCGGTCGGTCGCGGCGCACGTGGCGCGTTGATCGACGGCCTGGTGCGTGATGTCGCAAAAATCAACGAATTGAACCGGTTTCCTGTCTTTGCGCGAGGCGCGCGCCCCACCGATGCACTTGGTCGTGTCGCGATCCAGGAATGGGATGTACCGGTTTGTGTATACGGCTTGACGGTTTATCCTGGCGACCTCGTGGTCTGCGACAGCGATGGCGTGACGATTGTGCCAGAGGCACGTATCGCCGAAATAGTTCCGCGCGCGCTTGAAAAGGCCAGCATCGAATCGGATGCCCGCCAGCACCTGCTCAAGGGCGGTTATCTGCGCGATGTCTGGGAAAAGTACCGCGTTCTCTGAAAGAATCCGGCGCATGGAACCATGAAGGCGCATGCCTTCTACGGCAGCTTCCATTCTTTCAGTTCTGCAGCAGCTTATCGACTGCGGTGCGCTTTTGACCTGTAATGTGGTGAACGATATCCGACGCTGACACATTGTCGGATTCCAGTTCCGACCAGACTTTACCGTGTCGCAACACAACGATCTTGCTGCACAGCTGTTTGATCAGATCAATGT
>RKRZ01000022.1 GCA_007571105.1 Gammaproteobacteria bacterium | reverse complement strand
ATTACCTTCCTGACGCCATCCCGTCCTGGATTCGAGCTTGCCAGGGAACGGCCGGCGGCGGCGGTGGATTTGGTCAGCAGACGCGTTTTCTGAACTGGCCGAACCAATTCCCAACCCCACCAGTATCTGAACCCGGCCAGCTCCGATGAATTCGAGCGCAGTTTTGAGGGTGGTGGCTGCGCTGCGAATGGTGGTTCAGGAAAGGCGGGGGGTGTAAAAAGAACGAGGCGGGCAAGAGCCCGCCTCGTTCTTTTTACACCCGGTGCCTTTTCCTAAACTTTACGCTCCCCGCCTCTCTCGAACCACCATTCGCAGCGCAGCCGCCACGCTCTCGCTTTCCCATTACTACCTGCGAATCAGTGCCTCTTGTAATCGGCAGTCTTGTAATCAGCACTTGCAATCGGCGTTGACCGCCCCGATATCTCTGCCCGCTGTCAGCAAACAGTGCTTTGCCCGATCAATGAGCGAGCCGATAGTCAGCACGCCCCGCCACGGCATATCGATTACTAATGAGTTCCATATTACGCACAACGCTCCTATTGGGAGCGGGCTCCTCAATGCCGGGCGGCTTTCCATCTACTGCTCGCTTGACCGAGAAAATCCTGTGCGGCGAGGGGGTCCGGCGAGAATCGGATGATTTTTATTACCTGAAGGATTCCGGCACCAGTGGAAAGGCGGTAGTTGAGCTTGTCAGAAATACAGTGAGGCATGTTTACGGAAAGGCGGAACTCTATTTTGCAAAGCGGAAAGAACCCCGACCACATTACGAACATCTTTACTACGTGGTTCAGCAGCTATGCGACGAATTGGCGGGCGAACAGGAGAACCCGGCTATCGATTCGTTTTCCGAAGAACTGAAGGCCGAACTCATCCCAATCCTCAGAGTGGCCTGTGGGCAATATGTGCCGGATGACTTGGAAGAACTCTACGAGGAAGTCCTCCACTACATAGCCGATATCGTTCGGTTCTCCCTTCATCGGATCCCCAGCGACACGGGCCACCTCAAACCGTTTGCAGAAGCCTGTAAGACAGGCCGAATCGTGAGTATTGCAACCCTGTGTCACGACACGCACGTAGAGAGTTATCTCCGTCAAGAAGGGGGCTCGCTCACTGATGGCTTCTCCGCCCCAACCCATACCCGGAACAATTACCGGTACTGGAAGAACAGCTGGGAGGAGAGTTCTTTTTCGAGCCAGTCAATACCGTTTATGAAATTGCACGGCTCAATTGATTGGTTCCAACTCAATGCCTGTCCAAATCAGATTTGCCTTCCTCCTGAGGGTCAATACGCGCGGCGCCTCCAAACAGAGAACGGCGCTCTTGCTTATGCAGGCCGTCCAGAGATGCTTATCGGCACCTTCAATAAACTCGCGCAGTACAGCCAAGGAATCTATCTTGACCTCTACTACCGATTCCGAAGGATGCTGGATACATCTGATCAACTGGCAGTGTGCGGGTATAGCTTTGGCGACAAGGGAATTAACGCCGTCATTACTGAATGGTTCGATGCAAAACCGACCAGCCGACGCTTGCTGGTAATTCATCCCGACCGCGAAAAGTTATTCAAGCATGCGCGAGGCGCCATACGATCTCGTTGGGAGAAAGATCCAATTTTTCCTGATAACCCTCAATCATTATGCAAAGCGACTACTGTCATACCTAAACGACTTGAGGATGTTTCGGTTGAAGAATTTCTGGAGCACATCTCTCCTCACAAAAGCGCGAAGTGCGAATAACAATCTACGTGATCTCCGTAAAGACGCGCACGCTCGTTCAGAACAACCAACAGCGCCGCCCGCGTGACGCCAAGCACGGTGGTCACGATCCGTATGAAAGTTACATTTGATTCGATTATTGCGTTCCCATGGTGCGAATGCCATACTGGTCATCCACAGATTGGAGCAGACCCATGGCGATAGCGGCATTGACGACGGAGCCTCTTTCGGAAGCCGAGGCGGAGCTTGCGCGCACTTCGGGCCAGCGGCTGATACCGCTGGCGCGTTCGGGGCGCCCGCTGACCATTCGCGTACCGAACGCCGGACTCGAAGAAATCATCAAGCTGCCGGCCGGAGCAGTCAAACTTCTCGCGAAGATCTTGGAAGACATGGCGGCGGGCCGGGCGGTGATGATCCTGCCCCAGGAGGCCGAACTAACCACCCAACAGGCGGCCAACTTCCTAAACGTGTCGCGGCCCTTTCTGATACGACTCCTGGAGGGCGGGACGATGCCCTTTCGGTTGGTGGGAACGCATCGGCGCATTCGCTTCGAAGATGTGCGGCGCTACAAGGAGAGTATCGATGCCAAGCGCCGCAAGGTGCTTGACCGGCTTGCGGCTGAGGCTCAGGAACTGGGTATGGGATACTGAACGTTGGCCGGCTTCACGGCGTTCCTTGATGCTTCGGTCCTCTACCCTGCGCCCTTGCGAAACCTTCTCTTGGAACTCGCGGTGTCGGATTTCTACCGGGCCAAGTGGTCCGACGCAGTCCATGATGAATGGATCGACGCGCTACTGAGGAGCCGCGATGACCTGACGAGGGAACGGCTGGAGCGCACCCGCAACCTGATGAACACCCATGTGCGGGGCGCACTGGTTGTCGAATTCGAGGACATGATCAAGATGCTGGATCTCCCGGATCCGGACGATCGCCACGTGCTCGCGGCGGCGATCAAAGGGCGGGCCGATCTCATCGTAACCATCAATCTGAAGGACTTTCCTCACGGCATCCTGACCCTCTGGGGAATTGAGGCGATGCATCCCGATGCCTTCCTGCTTCACCAATTTCATCTTTCCCGGCCGGATTTTCTGATGGCCGTCCGATCGGTGCAGTCCCGGCTGAAGAATCCGCCTGTATCCGCCCGGCGATATCTGGACACTCTCCGAAGGCACGGCTTGTTGGCCACCGTGAGCGAGATTGCGCCGTTCGAGCAATTGATATGAACTTGTTCCAAA
>RKRZ01000205.1 GCA_007571105.1 Gammaproteobacteria bacterium | reverse complement strand
GGGCGCACCGATTGCGATGGAGGAAGGTTTGCGCTTCGCGGTACGCGAAGGCGGGCGAACGATTGCCTCCGGCGTCGTCACCAAAATCAATAAGTAAGGCAACAGTTACTGTTGCGCTTGCGCTTGGGAAGAGTCATGCTTGTGAAGGCCAGTAGCTCAATTGGTAGAGCAGCGGTCTCCAAAACCGCAGGTTGGGGGTTCAAGTCCCTCCTGGCCTGCCATGCTCGGGGAGGCGTGTGATGGCGAAGGAGCCGACCGGCATGGTGCTGTCAAGCATGGATCGGGTGCGCTGGTCTGCAGCGTTCGTGCTGTTGGCTGTGGGCGTGGCCGGGTTTTACTTTTTTGTCGATCAGGCTTTGCTGTACCGGGTCCTCGGAGTAGTGGCGCTGGCTGGAATTGCCGCGTGGGTTGCACTGGGATCCGAGCAGGGCGAGCACTTTCTCGGGTTCATGCGCGAGGCTCGAGTGGAAGTGCGCAAGATGGTGTGGCCGACACGCCCGGAGACGCTACAGACTTCTCTGGTGGTGTTTGTCGCGGTGATCATCATGGCGCTGTTTTTGTGGCTTTTGGACCGCCTGCTGTCTTGGGCCATCACTCTGTTTCTCGGAGGTTGATGATGGTGGTGGACAACGTACAGGAAGTTAGCCTGAGCGAGGAAGAGCAGGAGCAGGAACAAGGATTCCGTTGGTACGCCATTCATGCGTATTCGAACTGCGAAGACCAGGTGCGACGCCGCTTGGAAGAGCGCATTGAACGCCTCGGCAAGAGTGCGGATTTCGGATCAATCGAAGTTCCCTCTGAAGTCACCATTGAATTGCGCGACGGCCAACAGAAGGAAGTGCGCCGCAAGACGTTTCCGGGATACGTTCTGGTGCAGATGAAATGGTCGAGCGAGAATTGGCACCTGGTGCGCAACACGCCGAAGGTGCTGGGCTTTATCGGAGGCGACAAGGAGAAACCGGAGCCGATTCCCGATGAACAAGTCGAGGCCATTCTCAACCAGACAGAGGAAGGGCAGGCGCAGCCGCGCGTCAAGACCATTTACGAGCCCGGTCAGATTGTGCGGGTGATTGACGGCCCGTTCAATGATTTCAGTGGCGTGGTGGAGGAAGCCAACCACGAAAAAGGTCGCCTGCGGGTGGCCATCCAGATTTTCGGACGATCCACCCCGGTGGATTTGAACTTTGACCAGGTCACGAAGGACTAAGAGCATCATGGCCAAGCCGAAAAACAAAGCAAAGGAAGTCCAGACCTACGTCAAGCTGCAGATTCCTGCCGGCGCGGCGAATCCGGCGCCGCCGGTTGGTCCTGCCTTGGGGCAGCACGGTTTGCCAATCCAGGATTTCTGCAAAGCCTTCAATGAGCGCACCAGTTCCATGGAAAGAGGGATTCCACTGCCGGTCGTGATTACGGTCTACACGGACCGTTCGTTTGACTTTATTGTCAAGACTCCTCCGGCTGCCGTATTGCTGCGCAAAGTGGTCGGAATCGACAAGGGCAGTGCAACGCCCAATTCGGTGAAGGTCGGCACAGTGACGCGCGCGCAACTGGAAGAAGTGGCGGAAGCCAAGATGCCGGATCTGAGTGCTAACGACATGGACGCGGCGGTCAAGATCATTGCTGGTAGTGCACGCAGCATGGGTTTAGAGGTGCAGGG
Source organism: Gammaproteobacteria bacterium (assembly GCA_007571105.1). GTDB lineage: Bacteria > Pseudomonadota > Gammaproteobacteria > Poriferisulfidales > Poriferisulfidaceae > Poriferisulfidus. Next base: position 1,297 of record RKRZ01000205.1, on the reverse strand, counting down.
ATGAAGAATCGAAGGCTAAAGACGGCACGCGACCAATTGGACGTTGGCGAGGTGTACTCATTGGACCATGCAATGGAACTGGCGACCAAGACAGGCACCGCCAAGTTTCAGGAAAGCATTGATGCCAGCATCAATCTGGGCGTCGACCCGCGCAAGAGTGAACAAAACATCCGGGGCGCAATGGTGTTGCCGAATGGAACCGGCAAGACACAGCGGGTGGCTGTATTTGCTCGAGGAGACCAAGCACAGGAGGCTAGTGATGCGGGCGCTGATGCTGTGGGCCTGGAAGATTTGGCAGAGCGCATGAAAGAGGGCGAACTGGACTTTGGCACGGTGATTGCCGCTCCGGACTGCATGCCGATTGTCGGCGGGCTGGGCCCGGTGCTGGGTCCGCGCGGTCTGATGCCGAATCCAAAGACAGGGACAGTAACCGAAGATGTCGGGACTGCCGTGAAGAACGCGAAGGGGGGACAGGTGCGATTCCGTGCGGACAAGTCCGGCATTGTGCATTGTCCGATCGGCCGTGCCAATTTTGAGGTGAGTGCGCTTGCGGAAAATCTGCGTGCGCTGGTTGCAGAGTTAAACCGCGTCAAGCCGTCAGCGACGAAAGGCGTATTCATCAAGCGGATCACGGTTTCAGCCACGATGGGGCCGGGCATTCGAGTGGATCCAGCAACCGTTTGATGGGAGCAGAATCATGGCATTGACGCGAGCAGCGAAAGAGACGGTGGTCAACGAAGTGGCGACCCTTGCGGCGCAATCGCAGTCGCTGGTGGCTGCCGAATATCGTGGGATGACCGCGTTTGAAATTACCGCCTTGCGTCAGGTCGCACGCGAGAGCGACGTGGTGGTGCGCGTGGTCAAGAACAATCTGGCGCAACTGGCTCTGGAAGGCACGGATTTTGAGTGCGCCAAGGAACATTTGACGGGGCATCTGGTGCTGGCGTTTTCTCGCACGCAGCCGACCGATGCACCGCGCGTCTTCCGTGACTTCAGCCGCGATCATGAGACACTGACAGTCCGTTTTGGAGTCCATGAAGGCGCCATTCTGGATGCTGCTGAATTACGCACGCTGGCAGCCATGCCGTCGCGCGAAGAAGCTTTGGCGAAGCTGATGGCGACGATGCAGGCGCCGATCGCCGCCGTAACCGCCCGGCTCCTGGAGCCGAGCCAGGGCGGGATGACAGCGCCGAAACCGCCTGCCGGGCCGCCGGCGGCCCTAACCAGCAGATCCTCCGGGGCCGGACGCGCGGCGTATTCCCTGTCCCCGCGGTCGCGCACCCCGGCGCCCTCGCCG
>RKRZ01000164.1 GCA_007571105.1 Gammaproteobacteria bacterium | reverse complement strand
CAATGCCGTCGATGGGTGCGCTGGATGAATGGGATACGACGAAATTGAAGCAGCACCGTGCGATTTATGCGGCGCAAGTGGCCGAGGACGGCACGGTGCCGCCGGTGGAGATGGAGGCGCGACTGCTGGAGGCGCTGTTGCGGTACGACGATGAGCGCGTCCGCATCGTGGAATTGATTCCCCAGTTTATTGAGTTGTACAACGTGGGGGAGGAGCTGGCGGAAGACATGATGAACTTCCGCAGCACTTTGGCGGGAATTATTGAAGAGTTGCGACCAAACATTACAACCCTGCAAAGCTACAAACCTTACGATTTTCGCTTGGGTGTCAGTTACATGGTGATGATGAACACCATGCGGGAGAATAAAGATATCCGGGACCGGATGCAACAGGATCAGGAAGACCCCGACACCTTATTGGGGGGATACACTCGCGATCTGCGACAGCACTACCAGGCCGTTGAACAGGCGCGGGGAGCGCTGGAAAAGAGTTACCAGAGCGAAGCTTTGCAAGAGCGGATTGAGCACATTGACGCCGAGTTGGCGCGACGTGATCAGGCAAAAAGTTCCTGAGTGAGCTCCAGAATCTCTCCCGCATCCCAGAATTGATCGTTGCGTTCGAACAGGCGCGTAATCAGTTCGCGCTGGGTGCGCAGTTTCAGGGAACCAATAGCAAGTCCGCCAAACAGGGCGACATCCCCGTCTTTTCGACCGTCGTCATTGAGGTCGAGGTCTTCGATGCCTAAAGGCGGACACGTGCCGACATCGCCGGCGGCGCGCAGAGTTGGGCTCGATTGACGCACTTCGCGTGACAAGAGTTGCACTCCAGTTTGACCGGTTGTCAATACGATTGCAGCCCCTTCAATTGCGGCGGCGGTACTTTCTTCATCCGAGGCTTCGACGGCGTTGATGGGAGCCCAATAGCGCTCGGCGAGGCTATCGCACACCTGTTGCGCTCGATACTGTTTGCGGGAGCTCAGGCGCACCTTGCATCCAGACCGCGTCAGCATTAGTGCGGCGCGCTGTCCGACCGGACCGGTGCCGGCCAGCACCGTTGCCTGACTGCCTTCGAGCGTATAAGCACTGCTTAGAGTGACAACAGCGGCGGCCGCGGTGGTGTTGCAGCCGTTGGCATCCAGTGCCACAGAGACTTGGAAGTTACCAAAGAATTGCGCCCGCACGGCCTTTGCCAAGGCGTCCGCCAGTGTCAGATTGCTGCCACCGATCAGAATGGCGGTATGCCGCTTGTGCATTGGGGCGCGTGTGTAGATCGCGCCTTCAACCAGCGTGAAGCAATTCTCTGCCGTCACGCCGCTGTATGCAAGCACGGCATCCGCGCCTGCGTCGTATGCGACCACTTGGTCAAAGGTGGAAGGCTGCGGGTCCGTATCCAGATAAATCAGAATGTTTTTCATGATGCAGAGCCTTCCTGTCGATTCGCATTTGACGCGGGGCTGAGCAAAGCCGCGACACTGCGGGTTCGGGGACTTGATTCTAACGCCAGTTTGATAATGATGGTCAGCGGAATGGACAGCAGCATGCCGACCGCGCCGAGCAGCCAGCCCCAAAAAACCAGTGACAGAAATACTACCAGCGCAGACAGGTCCAGTCGGTGCCCCATGACGCGGGGCTCCAGGATTTGGCCGACGCCAAAGTTGATGACGACGTAGCCAGCCAGCACGCCTGCGGCGGCATAGGGGCCGAGTTGCAGCCAGCCGAGCAGGATGGCGGGGATGGCGGCCAGAATCGAGCCGATGTTGGGAATGTAGTTGAGCAGAAAGGCAAGCAAGCCCCACAGCACGGCATGATGCACGCCCAGCAGCATCAGCAAGGCGGTGACCAGCCCGCCGGTCAGAAGGCTGGTCAGGGTTTTGGCGGCCAGGTAGCGGTGAACGCTGGCGGTGAACTGAGCGAAGGCGTCATTGGAGCTGGATTTGGGGAAGGCCTGCTGGACCTTCCGTGGCAACTCGGTGCCTTCGAGCAGCAGAAAAACCACTGTCAGCAAAATCAGCATGGTGTTGGTGAGCAGGGAGCCGAATCCACTGAGAATTTCTGCGACCAGATTCAGAAAGAATGCAGGGTCCAGCCACTGGGAGTATTGGGTCTGCGCATCTGCAAACCCCAACTGCTCTAGCCAGTGCAGCAGCAGCGTCTCGTGCCGTTGCAGTTGCGCGTAGTAGTCCGGCAATGCCTGGCGGAAGCCGGTGACGGAGGCGCCGATGAGAGCGGCGAGGCTGGCTCCGAGGGCCAGCAGGGCCAGGATGATGAGGCTGATGGCCGCCCATTTGGGCACGCGCTTGCGATGAAGCCAGAGCATGGCCGGATCGCAGGCGATGGCGATAAAGCAGGCGAGCAGAAACGGCACCACAATCTCCCGCGCCTGCTGCAAGGCAGCGGCGATGACTACCAGGCAGGCGCTGGCAAGCAAGGCCCGCATCGGGGGCGACAGGAAGGACTCACTCGACATTGCTCAACTGTTTCGGTGAAGCGGGTTTCAGTGCGACTTTCAGGATCAGGTATCCAATCACGGCTGAGATGACGGACGCCAGCAGAATGCCGATCTTGTCGCTGACAATCAGGGCGCCTTCTCCCTGGTGCGCCAGATTGGCGACGAACAGGCTCATGGTGAAGCCGATACCGCACAAAAAAGACATGCCGACGAATGCAGGCCAGCGCGTGCCGTTCGGCAAGTCTCCCAATCGCAGCGAAGTTGCAATCGCGGTGAACAGGCAGATGCCCACGGGTTTGCCGACCAGCAAGCCCAGGATAATGCCCAGAGTCAGCGGTTCTCCCAGTACGTTCCAGGAAGCATCACCCAGATAAACGCCCGCATTGCAGAATGCGAAGGTTGGCAGGATCAGAAATGCTACCCAGGGGTGCAACTTGTCTTCCAGGCGAGCGAGGGGGGAGTACTGGTAGTCACGTTTCACATGCGTCGGGATGGTGAAGGCCAGCAAGACTCCGGCAATGGTGGCGTGGATGCCGGACTTCAGCGTGAAATACCACAATACCAG
>RKRZ01000067.1 GCA_007571105.1 Gammaproteobacteria bacterium | reverse complement strand
GAGACATAGCCCTCGTTGATTTGTGCGCGACCATCGCGCAGACTTTTGACTTCCCAGCCTTGAAGCACCAGACCCGCCTCGACTTTCTCTTCGAGGGTGTAATCGTGTCGCGCCCGCCGGTTGCGGGCGATCACGGGGTCCGGAGTGCGCACGCGCGCTTTGGAATTCATGAGAGAATGCAGACGGGCATTCTCAATTATAGGCGCCTGACTTGTGGCGCATGGGGAGACGCGTTTTGAGTCGCTTTCCTCTGGAATTGCTGATCGCAGTTCTGTTGCTGCTGTTTGTGCTGTCCGCGTTCTTCTCCGGTTCCGAGACCGCGTTGATGGCTTTGAACCGCTATCGCCTGCATCATCGGGCGGAGCAGGGGCATTACGGCGCACGCTGTGCACAGGTCTTGCTCAGACGACCGGATCGTCTGATTGGCCTGATCCTGCTGGGCAACAATCTGGTCAACATCCTGATCACCCAGTTGGCCAGTTATCTGGGTTACGTGTATTTTCAGGAGATCGGCGTTGCCGTGGCGACTGGCTTGCTGACCATCACTTTATTGGTGTTCGCGGAACTCGCGCCGAAGACTTTGGCGTCAATGCACGCGGAGCGGGTTGCCTATCCGGCCGCCATCATTTACCGCCCGCTTATGGTGTTGGCGTCCCCTTTGGTCTGGCTGATCAATCGTTTTGCCAATGGCCTGTTGCGACTGCTGGGTGTGCCGCGGGAGCAGGCGGGAGATGCGCTGACCCGGGAGGAATTGCGCAGTGCGGTGCGTGAGTCAGACGAATTGATTCCGAGTGAGCACAGAAAGATGCTGTTGGGCATTCTGGATTTGGAGAAAATCACTATCAACGACGTCATGGTTCCGCGCAACGAGATTGTCGGCATTGATCTGGCGGAAAGCTGGAACGAAGTGCTCGATCAGTTGCACCACCCAAGTTACACCCGGATGCCGGTCTTCGAAGGAGGGATCGACAATATCTGCGGGATGTTGCATTGGCGCAAGGTGTTGCCGCATATTCTGGACGAGGATTTGTCGCCCGACCATATCCGTGAAGCGATGCGCGAGCCTTATTTCATTCCCGAGGGCGTCAATCTCCATCAGCAGTTGTACAATTTTCAGCATCACAAGCGCCGCGTTGGCCTAGTGATCAGCGAGTACGGAGACATCCAGGGTCTGGTGACACTGGAAGACATCCTGGAAGAGATCGTCGGCACCATCACCCTCGATCCGGGACAGTACGATCCCGAGATCTATGAGAAACTAGAAGACGGCAGCGTCGTCGTGGATGCCGGCATCAGCGTGCGGGAATTGAACAGCCAACTGGACCTGCACTTCCGCGCGGATGGGCCGCGAACGCTCAACGGTTTGATTTTGGAACACCTGGAAGAAATTCCGGATGCAGGGATGGGCATGATGATTGATCGGTACCCCATTGAAGTGGTGAAAACCGATGGCACTTCAGTGCGGACAGTGCGTCTGTATCCGCGCGTGGAGTCTTCCGAGCCGGAACCGGAGTAGGGCATGTCCGATTTGCGCCTGAGCGAGGAAGGTTTGGAGCCGACCTATGAGGTCGAGGTTCGCGATCAGTATGGAGATCCCAAGTCGGTTCGCATCGCCGGAGAACGTCCATTGACGTTGCGGGTAGATGAGCGGGAAATCGTGTCGCTGATGACGCTGGGCATGCATCCAGAGGAACTGGCTTTAGGGTATTTGCGCAATCAGAGACTGGTCGAGCGCCTGCAGGACATTGCTTCCATCCGGGTTGACTGGGAGCGTGAGGTGGTAGATGCTTCGATGCAGCCGGGGCATGGCATTGAAGATCTGGAGCAAAAGCTCGCCCGACGCACGGTCACGACCGGTTGCGGACAAGGCACGATGTTCAGTTGCACGCTGGACCGGTTGTACGATCATCGCCTGCCGAATGCCACTGTGCGCCAGTCTCTGATTTACGAATTGCTCGCCACTATCGCAGGCTCCAACCAGATCTATAAGCAGTCCGGTGCGGTGCACGGGTGCGCCTTGTGCGCCGGTATAGAGATTCTGATGTTCGTCGAGGATGTGGGACGGCACAATGCGGCCGACACCATTGCCGGGCGCATGTGGCTGCAGGAGGTTGCGGGAGGCGACAAGATTTTCTATACCACCGGGCGACTCACCTCGGAAATCGTCATGAAGGTGGCCGGAATGGGCATTCCGATTCTGCTCTCGCGCTCTGGCGTGACCAGTATGGGGGTCGAGTTGGCTGCCGACCTCGGGGTGGTGATGATCGCGCGGGCGAAGGGGCGCGCTTTCAATGTCTATAACTTGGCGGAATCCGTGATCTACGATGCGCCGCCGAAGCGCCCGCCTCAATCGAAATCTGAGACCAGCGATTGACGAATCGCATCCGGTACGGCTTCGACAGTGACCGGATAATTCTCGTGCGCCACGCCAAATCCAAGCGCGGCTCCATTCTGCAGTTCGCGGATCTGTTGCGGAGTAAACTCAAAGCGCACGAAATGCACGGATGCAGTCTTATCTTCGGTCGAGCGCTCCAGATCCTCGTTGGCGATTGCGTATAGGCGATCTTCAAATCCGGCCTGCGCCCACAGGGTGTCTTCAATGCCGACCAGACGCGCCAGTTCCTGACGGCGCAATTCAGGGTCTTCGTACTCCAGCATGAAAGTCGCTTTCAGGTTGTTGCCATCCGGAATCAGGTCGTTGTAGACCTCCAGTTCTTCCCGAATGCCCCGGGAGTCAAAGATTTTTTCGGCTCGCAGCATCTCCTGGATCTGATATTGCATGGTCAGGCGATCTTCAAAATAGAGTCGCGCATGAGACCCGAGAGCAACCACTCGGGTTTTCTTGTGCTCCATGACTCGTTTGCGCCACTCGGGGCGCTGTTCGGAGTAGGCTTCCAGAGTGAGCAGATCGGATCGTGCGATCTTTTTCATCAAATGCCGTAGGCGTAGCGCAACAGGCTGATCGGATGCTGGGATTCGGTCTTCAGACTTGAAAGCTGGCCGATGTGGGTGCACGACAAGGGACAGTCGCTGCCGTAGTGATCGGGTCGGATGGTGTCGATCTGACGAGAGATCGGTCGGCCGATCTTGCACGCGGCCTCATAGGATTCTTGTTTGACGGCGTAAGTGCCGTCATGTCCTGAGCAACGTTCGATGGAGGTAATCTCCGTGTCGGGGATCAGCCCCAGGATGTCGCGCGTGGCATGGCCGATTAACTGCACTCGCTGGTGACAGGATTCCTGCAGGACAATCTGATTCAGGGAATTGGGGAACTCCATGTTCAGTTGATCGTCATGATGCAGAATCTTCAGGTATTCAAAAGGTCCGCGAAAGGCTTTTGCGACTGCCTGCACATCGTCGTCGTCAGGAAACAGCATCGGTAATTCCTGTTTGAACATGAGAACACAAGAGGGGATGGCGGCAATGATGTCCCGCCCCTGGTCCACAATCGCCTTAAGAATCGGGATGTTTTTATCTTTCAGGTGCTGCACCGCATCCAGATCTCCCAACTCCATCTTGGGCATGCCGCAGCAGTGTTCCTGTGCAGGAATCTGGACATCGACGTTGTTGTGTTTGAGAACGGCAATCAAATCGTCCAGCAGTCCCGGATGGTTGCGGTTGATATAGCAAGTGGCAAACAGTGCGATGCGGTTGCCAGAATGTTCCGATGTGTCTTCGAGCAGGGGGAGCATTTTGGCCGGGCGCAATTCCTTGTGGACTTTGCGTGCAAACTTGCTTCTCGGATAGATGGCCGGGAGTGTGGCCTCGTGGTGGAGCCCGGTGAAGGGTTCCGTCCAGCGGCGCAAGGCTTTATTCTTGGTGGCCGCGTTGGCTGTCTGCGCGATGATCGGGATGCCCAGAAACTTCCCCATGAGATCTGTTGAGGTCAACACCCGGTCGCGCAGGCGCGTTCTGGATCGCTTGAAGTGCGCGTGTTTGGCGCGCAACATCAGATGGGGAAAATCCAGGTTCCATGAGTGTGGCGGGACATAGGGACATTTGGTCTGAAAACACAAGTCGCACAGATAGCACTGCTCGACGACTTTTTCGTAGTCGCCTTTTGAAACGCCGTCGATTTCGAACGTTTCTGAATTATCGACCAGATCAAACAGAGTGGGGAAGGCCTGGCAGAGATTGACGCAACGGCGGCAGCCGTGGCAGATGTCAAAGACGCGCTCCATTTCGGCGTTGAGTGCGTCGATGTCCGTGAATTTCGGATCTTTCCAGTCAAAAGGGTTGCGCTTCGGGCTCTTCAAGCCTTCCTCGCGAACGGTGCCGATATAACTCATGCAGGTGATTCTGGTAAGAGGGTGCGCCCGGGACGTGTGGAACGCCCCGGACAAGGCACCGTTTAATCGTTGAGGGTATCCAGAGATTTCTGGAAACGGTTGGCGTGCGAGCGCTCGGCGCGTGCCAGAGTCTCAAACCAGTCCGCGATTTCCTGAAATCCTTCGTTGCGAGCTGTTTTCGCCATCCCGGGGTACATATCGGTGTATTCGTAAGTCTCCCCTGCGATCGCGGCTTTCAGATTATTTTCTGTGTCGCCAATCGGCAATCCGGTTGCCGGATCGCCACAGTCTTCGAGGTATTCAAGATGGCCGTGCGCATGACCGGTTTCGCCTTCTGCTGTCGAACGGAATACCGCAGAGACATCGTTGTAGCCTTCGACGTCCGCCTTGGATGCGAAGTAGAGATAACGGCGATTAGCCTGGGATTCGCCGGCGAACGCATCTTTGAGATTTTGCTCGGTCTGGCTTCCTTTGAGTGTTGACATGTCGACTTCTCCTTGAGGTTGTCAATTCATCAAAATGGAGTGAAATTTAGTTTAGCACAAGTTTAGACAAATTTCAAACTACTCGGTGCACTGACGTAATGCTTGACCTTTCTCGAGGTTTTCCGAATAATACGCGCCCGAACGAGGGGGAACCTTCCCAAGCACTATGAGTGAAGTCAATTTCAACCTGTCTGCGCAGCCGCGTGCAGAAACAGGCACCGCAGCCATACGCAAATTGCGTCGCGAAGGCCACCTCCCTGGCGTGGTCTATGGTGCGGGCAAGGACACGGTTTCGATCACGCTTGAGAACGACGAGGTGCTGCGCCATCTGGAGCACGAAGCTTTCTATTCGCACATCCTTGATCTGAAGATTGGCGGCAAGAAGGAAAAAGTCATTTTGCGCGGTTTGCAGCGCCATCCGGTTCGCTCCGACATTGTCCTGCACATTGACCTGCAGCGCATTCGCCAGGACGAAAAGATTCACATCAGCGTACCGTTTCATTTCATTGGCGAGGATGTGGCTCCGGGCATCAAGCAGCAAAGCGGCCTATTCAGCCATCTTATGACCGAGATTGAGGTGATCTGCCTGCCTTCCGACCTACCAGAATACATTGAGGTGGATGTTTCCCATTTGCACATTGGCGAGCCGATTCACCTGTCAGACCTGGACTTGCCCTCGGGAGTGGAATTGGTTGAATTAATGCATGGCCACGATCATGCGATCGTCATTATTAATGTGCGCCGCGAACAAATTGAGGAAGAAGAAGAGGTCGAAGAAGAAGAAATGGAGGCTGCGGAAGGAGAAGACGCAGCAGAAGAGGGAGAGGGAGAGACGGATTCGGAAGAGAAGCCGGAATCCTGATCCCGGCCCACGCTCATGGCTGATTCAGGCGATGCGATCCGGATGGTCGCAGGGCTGGGCAATCCAGGCAGTGAATACGCAGAGACCCGGCACAACGCAGGGTTCTGGTTTCTGGATGCGGTCGCAGATCGTCTGGAAGCCACATTCAAAACATCCCGACAACTCAATGGCGAGGTTGCACTTGCAGAAGTAAGCGAGGACATTTCGGTTCGTCTGTTTCGTCCGGCTTCTTACGTCAATGTCAGCGGCCTGCCGATTGCAGCGGCCTGTCGCTACTACAAAATCCCTCTCTCAAGCCTGATGGTGGTGCACGACGACATTGATCTGCCTGAAGGAAGCGTTCGTCTGAAATTCAATGGCGGAGACGGGGGGCATAAAGGCATTCGCGATCTTCGCCAACATGCCGATCAGGCGTTCTGGAGGCTCAAGTTCGGTGTGGGTCATCCCGGGGAGGCTTCCAAGGTTGTCAAATATGTGCTGAAGCCTTTGCCGGATGCGGAGCGAAAACTGGTCGATGAGGCGATTGCCCGGGCGCTGGCGCACCTTGAGAATCTGTGTGCCGGAGATTTTCAGGCCGTCATGAATGATCTGCATCCATCAAGCGATCCTTCTTCATGAGTCTCAAATGCGGCATTGTGGGACTGCCCAATGTCGGCAAGTCCACCTTGTTCAATGCTTTGACAAGTGCGCAGGCGGATGCGCAGAATTATCCGTTCTGCACCATCGAGCCGAACATCGGAGTGGTGCCGGTACCGGACGGACGGCTGGATAAGATTGCGGAACTGTCCCAATCCGCCCAGCGCTTGCCGGCGACGGTTGAGTTTGTGGATATTGCCGGGCTGGTCAGCGGAGCCTCAGGCGGCGAGGGCTTGGGCAACCAGTTCCTGGCGCATATTCGCGAGGCGGATGCAATTGCACAAGTGCTGCGGTGCTTTGAAGCGGAGGACATTACGCATGTCGAGGGGACGGTCGATCCGGTTCGTGACTGTGAGATTATCCAGACCGAACTGCTGCTTGCGGATATGGCTACGCTGGAGCGTGCCGTTGAGCGAGTTCGCCGACAGGCAAAGACGGGCTCCAAAGATGCGGCCGAAACTCTGCGAATGCTGGAAACCGTACAGCAGCGTGTGAATGATGGCATTCCGGTGCGTGAGCAACAGCTGGATGAAGGGTCGTCTGATTGCCTCTCGGAGTTATGTTTGCTGACAGCCAAACCGGTCATGTACGTTGCAAACGTGGATGAAGCGGGATTGAGTGACGAAAGTGAAACCGTGATGGCCTTGCGAGAGCATGTTCAAGTTGCGGGTACTGAATTACTTCTTGTGTGTGCGGCGCTTGAGGCTGAGATTGCGCAATTGGATGCTGAAAGCCGCAAGGAATTTTTGGCAGAACTTGGCCTGTCCGAGCCAGGTCTGGACCGGGTGGTCCATGCCGGCTACCGAATCCTGTACTGTATGACCTATTTCACGGCAGGTCCGAAAGAGGCCCGTGCATGGACTGTTCGTCGAGGCACACTTGCGCCGGCGGCGGCAGGTGTGATTCATACGGACTTTGAGCGTGGTTTCATCTGTGCGGAAGTGATTGCGTACGATGACTATGTGCGGTGCGGGGGTGAGATTCAGGCCCGCGAGGCAGGCAAATGTCGAACGGAAGGGCGAGAATATGAGGTGAAAGAAGCGGATGTGATTCATTTCCGTTTCAATGTTTGATTGGAGTGAGTCGGGACACGACGACTGTTGTCGCCGAGCCTGACTCCTGTGACTAGTTGAAGCCCGGCGGTGTGAATGGCGGATAGCCGGGGTAGTATTCCAGCGCCGCGGATCTGGAATAGATCTGGGCTCCGTAATGGCGGGCGTAGTTGACATACCGCGCGTACCAGCGATCAATCATGGTGTTGCCATCTTCATCCCGAAGCACAATGAACGTCTTGCCTTCTGTGTCCTGAGGCAGTCGAGTGACCATGTCAGTCAAAGATTCTTCAGGTGCCGAGGAGGATTCGCCTCCTGCTTCGATGATGCGCTGATGACAGGTCTTGTCGCTCAGTTCTTTTTCGGCACATTCCTCGTAGGTGAGAGGCGCGGCCAAAGCAGTACTCAACCCGCTGCTGACACTTGCAAAAACGACTAGAACGGTGGCGATTGCTCTGTTCATAGGGGATTCCTCCTTTTCAGTAAGAGCATTTAACGAAAACGGTAATGCTGGCATCTTTGACACCCACGGTTTCATTTCCACCCGAACCGGTTACGACGGCTTTCACTGTCCAGGTGTCTCCTTCATCCTCGATTGGGAGCTGAATGCCGTGTAAGGGTCGCCCACTTTGAGTGCGCACATGATTGAGGGCGGTGAAGATTCGCGGCTCCATGTCGCCAGGGCAGGTGGGTTTATTGATGCTGTCGTCATGGTTTGCAGTGGTGACGTATTGCACCGAGTTCAGTAAGGTCTGTCCACTCTCGGTGGCGATGTCCTTGACGCCAAATACGTACTGATTACCGAAATCCAGCGTGTCTGTGGGACTTTTTGAACCATCCAGCGGCAGATATTCTCCCGAGTCGCCGATTGCGGCGGCGCGGGGGTAATGCGCACGGACTTCCGCCTTTTCTGCGGTAGAGCCAGGGATTTTTTCCGAAAGACGAGCCGCCTGATTAGCACTTTCAGTATTAATGGAGATACTGAAGTGAGAGGTGTCGGTGCATGAGGTCGTGTATTGATTTGCGTTTCCCTTTGCGTCCAGATACGGGGAATCCAGACTGGTTTCCTTCAGGAGTTTGGCTTTCTCCAGGATCCCGTGGGCACCGGCACACTGCATCAGTTCGTCAGGCCACTCGCTGTGTTGGATTTCGTAATGTTGCGCTGCATTGGCCAGGCGATAGACTTGGCCTGCCGCGAGTTCGGCCTGGTCCACTTCCAGGCCTTGGGATAGGCGACGGGTAATGTTCAACTGCAAGGTGCTGACCAAAATCGAGAACAGCAAAATTGTGATGGTCAATTCCAGCAGGCTGAAGCCGTCCTGATGATGGATGGATCGGACACTCATGGAGTGGATTCCTTGTTCCCGGATTTGTGTTGCCGGCGAAGTTCTTCGGCGCGCCACATCGGGATACGAAGATCAGAGGGACGAACGTTGTTCTTTTGCTCGTTCTCGGTGTTTTGTGTGGAGAGGTTTTGAACGGCATCAAGGCGAACGTCCGCCGCGGATGACACAATGCCGACCAAAACCATCAGTATTGAGAGTGTGGCGAGCATCTCCGGCAGGCTGAATCCGTGTTGAGAGGGAGTTTTCATGCCACACCAATGGAATAGATTGGCACCAGAAAGCCTTGAATTAACAGCAATAGCAATCCCAGCAATAGCCCGGTGTAGAGCCAACGCGCAAAGCGCACAATCCGATCCAGCCGCCAGTGGATTTCCACATCAAGGTTGGATTGCACGGTATCGAACAAGCGTGGCAATTGGGAGGAAGGAACATCTTCAAATTGATGGAGCCCCACGCTGAGTGTTTCGCTGAAATAGCTTTGGGACAGGCTTTGCGACAGGCGGTGGCCGGTAGTCAAACGGAAGTGCAGATGCTGGCTCGCGCGTCGACCCAGCAATGGATGCAGCGAGCGGACCAATTCAGCCAGATGCACGCCCTTGCGAAATGCGGGAGCCAGAATAGCCAGCAGAACGGCAGAGCGTTGGCTTCGGATCAGGAGATCGATGTCTCGCAACACCGGCAGAATACGGATCTGTTCCCAGTAGTAGTTGCCGGCGACTCCCACGGCAGTGATCAGAGCCAGTGTTAGTGGCAGATAGTCTGTGAGCGCGGTGTGCAGGCCCATCAAAAGATCGGTTGCGAGGGTGGTTTCGATTACGACACGCGCTTCCAGCCGGTTCAGCAACATCTGGAACAGAAAGGGCACGACGATGAGCAGAATGAGCGCGGTGGTGAAATAAAGAGCTGACTTCATCAGTGGTGCGCGCAATTGCTGTCGGGTCTGGTGTTGTTGGCTCAAAAAATTGGCAGCCTGCAACAACATTTCCGGAACCTGTCCGAGGCGCTCGCCCTCCCGGCACAGGGCAATGACAAAGGGATGGCAGTTGAGTTGCAGCAAAATTTCGTGCGGTGCAAGTCCGGTCAGATTGGTGGCCCGATGCCCCTTTCGGTTGCGCTTGAGAGAAGGCAGACGCTGGACAATCTGATCCACATCTGCCGAAGTCAATTGTCCGCGCGTCAGTTGCATGGCCATGCGCGTCAAAAGGAGTCGCTGCTCATTCAGATCAGCTTGACGCAGCCCCAGCCACTCGCTCCAGTGACGGCGAACCGAGAGGACTTGACTTCGGGCCAATGCGGGGTGCCGTCGCGCCGCGTCGACGCTGTTCGCATCGATCGACAGAACGGACACCCCTCCCTGGGATGACAAAACACGTGCGGTGTACAGAGTCATGCTCAGGGGATCTGGTAGGTCACCGTCAGTTTTTTCTCGTCGCCGTCGTAGGCGGCGCTGGTGACGGTGGACTTGGCCGCGTCCAGGCTGGATTTGAGATCGTCGCCAAAGTCATCCGGATTCTCCGCATTGGTCAATGCCCATTCCACCGTAGCGGTACGATTGCTGGCGGAGTTGAGCGTCCAGGAATCTCCATCAGGACTGTCTGAAGGCACTCCGGCGTTTGTAATGTCGGTCTTGGAG
>RKRZ01000080.1 GCA_007571105.1 Gammaproteobacteria bacterium | reverse complement strand
GGAGGGAGTGCGGGACTGGGGTCGGTGACCGAGGGGCCTGGTATTGTCGAGCATCACTGGGCGATTTTCATCGGTGCGGCCGGTGGAGTCGTCGGTACGGCGGGGATCAAACTGCTGGAAAGCGTGAAGATTGACGACGTCGTCGGGGCAGTCCCGGTTCATCTCGTGGCCGGGATATGGGGCACACTGGCCGTGTGTATTGCGGCCGGCGGCAACGTGAGCGTCCAACTCCTTGGAGTCGGGGCGATCGGCGCATTTGTGTTTGTCACCTCCTGGGTCCTGTGGCTGATCATCGACATGACCTTGGGGGTGCGGGTCTCGTCGCAGGTGGAGGAACTCGGTCAGGATGTGGCGGAACTGGGGATCGAGGCGTATCCCGAATTCCTGGTGATTCCCGATGCTGACGACGTGGAAGAACTCAAGCAATCAAAATAAGATCACCGACGCTATTTTCTCTTGTCATTCTGTTATTTTGTCCATCTGTGACGATTCACACACTCCCTTCCCTCTCATACCGGCCTTCTTATAACTTGAATGGCCCTTCTAAGTCAGTCGCCAATTTAATCCGATAATTTCTTTTGAAGATCAGCGTTAAATTGTTTCATTAGGTCTCCCAAAGCCTTTCCCGCCATCTTTGCTTTTGTTTCAGGGATATCACATACAAACTTAGTCATGGTTTCCTTTACTCTTGCCACATATTTTTTGTCGATTAAGAAATTTCTCGTCGATGTCGGGACTCCCATTACCGGATTTGGGTTTTCAATTCGAATGTGCATGACGGCATGGCCATAGACATCGATGTCTGTGCTACCATAGATTATGCCTCCTACTGCTCCGGTTAGAAGCCCAACGGCAAATGCTGTTGCCTCCAGGTCATCATAGTTCAAGATCTCCCACTTAAGGTCTTTGAGCGTTCCCTGAAAAATGAACGGAGTTTCGTTTGACCCTGAATCAGCTTTTGCCATCGGAAAGGTTTCCGGTGGCAGAATGATCTGACTAAAAATTCCAAAGTTTTTCAATTCCTGTTGAACGACTTTGTTCACTTCTTCGATGGTAGGGTTCTCAAAAATTTCGTCTATTTCTTTATCAATTCTTTCATCGGTGATGTTTCTATACTGCAGTGGCAATGCCGAATCACGTGCCTGTTTTGATTCACTATGTTGATAATAAAATGGTTGCGGCGTAGTACACCCGGACACCGCTATAGCACACAAGAGACAACTCAATACGAAAAAGTTTTGTTTTCTCATTTGTGCCTCCAATAATTAAACGATGAGTTTGATGCCACAGGAATAAAAAAGAAGGGATAAAAATTGTCAAGCATTGAGCTTAAGTCAAGATTAAATTGACTCTATTTCTAGACTTTTCCTTACTACTGGCCCACGTATTTCCGCACTGAGTCCACCCCCTCCCGATCTCCATCACTCCCCCCTTGAGGGGGAGTCGCAGAAGCCAAGCCGCCAGGCGCTGGCTGAAGCGGTGGGGGGCAGGCCTGCTCGTCGGCATAAGACTTGTGTCAGATGTGTTATCTGTCGCGAATGAACCCGTTCATTGTGAGAAAGACCGTTTTTCGGTATAACGTCCAAGAGACGGCTCTTGAAGCGTTGCTTGGAGACCGTACAAGTTCTCCTTCCATGGTGAAAGGATCAATAATGATACACCGACTCGTCATGTTCATGTTGGTTCTGCTTCTTCCCTCACTTTGTCTGGCCGAGATTCAAACCAGGACCATTCCCTATCAACACGAAGACCTTCAACTCGAAGGATTTTTAGCATGGGATGATGCCCGAACCAGAAAACGACCGGGTCTCCTGGTGGTGCACGAATGGTGGGGCTTGAATGACTATGCCCGCGACCGGGCCCGGCAACTCGCAGGGCTCGGATACGTGGCCTTTGCCGTGGACATGTATGGAAAAGGCCAAGTCACCACCCACCCGGACCAGGCAGCCACTTGGATGAAGCAGGTCCAGGCTGACGTGAAGCAATGGCAGGATCGGGCCCTCAAAGGCTTGACCGTGCTACGAGGCCAAGAGGTGGTCGATCCCGAGCGCATGGCGGCGATCGGCTACTGCTTCGGTGGCGCCACGGTGCTTCAATTGGCCTATAGCGGAGCCGACATAGACGGGGTGGTGAGCTTTCACGGCGCACTGCCGTTGCCTCCGCAGGCCCAAAGCGCCAAAGCAAAAATCCTCATTGCCCATGGCAATGCCGATCCCTTTCTCAGTGAAGAACACGTTCGCACATTTCGACACGCGTTGGATGCTGCAAACCTGGATTGGCACATGGTGGTCTACGCCGGGGCGCGACACAGTTTCACTAACCCCGGCGCGGATGCCCATGGCATAGACGCCTTGAAATACGATCGCCAAGCCGATGAACGTTCCTGGCAACACATGCAACTCTTTTTTGATGAACTCTTTCAGGGGCCCTGACCGGCGCCTCACCTGTCCCCGGGTGCCGGCCCATTGAGCCAATTTGTCCTGACCCGTTTCTCCTACCTCATATGGATCTGTTCGACATCCTTGCCATCGTCCTTACCCTGACGGCGGGATTCTCGTATCTCAACTACCGGTTCATTCGATTACCCGTCACCATCGGTGTGATGGTGATCGCCCTCGTCGGTTCTCTCCTGCTGCACGGGATCGATCTCCTGGGATTTCACCTGGAGGCCCATGCGGCCGGGTGGCTGGAATCCATCGACTTCAATCGAACCCTGCTTCACGGCATGTTGAGTTTTTTGCTCTTTGCCGGGGCCTTACACGTGAACCTCAACGATCTGTTCGACCAGAAATGGGTCATTGGTTCGTTAGCCACCATTGGTATCCTGCTCTCCACCGTGTTGGTAGGGACCTTCACCTATTGGGTACTGGCCATGATCGGCATTCCGCTTGCCTATCTCACCTGTCTGGTGTTCGGAGCCCTGATCTCACCGACCGATCCCATTGCGGTCCTGAGCATTCTGAAAAACGCCAACGCTCCCAAAAGTTTGGAAGTGAAGATTACGGGGGAATCACTCTTTAACGATGGCGTGGGGGTCGTGGTGTTTTTAGTCTTGGCCGAAGTCGCAGTCGGGACGCATGAGCCCACCGTTGGCCATGTCGCCGGGTTGTTCGCGCAAGAAGCCGTGGGCGGAATCGTCTTCGGACTGGGGCTGGGCTACTTGGCTTATTGGCTCCTGAAAAGCATTGACCAGTACCAGATCGAAGTGCTGATTACCCTCGCCCTCGTCACCGGTGGCTATGCCCTGGCGGGCGTGTTGCATCTCTCCGGTCCCATCGCCGTCGTAGTGGCAGGGTTAATGGTGGGCAACCAAGGGCGCGTGCTGGCCATGTCGAAAAAAACCCGGGAACACCTGGACACGTTTTGGGAGCTGATCGACGAAATCCTGAATGCGGTCCTGTTCGTGTTGATCGGGCTGGAAGTGCTTGTCCTCACGTTTACCCAACAGTATCTCCTCGCGAGCGCGTTGATGATTCCGCTCATTCTCCTGTCCCGCCTGCTGGCGATTGGATTGCCGATCGCGCTGCTGAGTCGTATCCGCTCATTTACGCCAGGGGCCGTGTGGCTGATGACGTGGGGCGGGTTGCGAGGTGGCATCAGTGTGGCCCTGGCTCTGTCATTGCCTCCCGGTCCGGACCGCGACGTGATCCTGGCCATGACCTACGTCGTAGTGGTGTTCTCCATCGTGGTCCAAGGCCTGACCATGGAGAAACTCGTGAGATACCTGATCCCGCGTTGAGTGCAAGCAGCAAAGGCTCTCCCAAAATCGGTTTGCAAGAGGGGACGATGTGGCTTGACATCCGCCAGCGCCCAACGTAAATAAGATAAGATGCCGTGCCTCGCCAGACAAGAAGACCCATAGCCTAGGTTGTGGAGGGGTATTGTGTTATGTAGGAAGAGAACAACGATGTCGGACAATCATTGGAAAGAAGCGATCATACATTGGCGCAATCTTCCGCCGGAAGAACAGCTACGGCGTCACGTGGAAGCAATTCCTCGGCATGTGGCGGATTCCATGGCGATGGAGGGAGAACCGGTAAGCGAGGAATGGATTCGGAAACGACTGGCCCGCCGTATTCAGCGACTCGTTACATCGAAAGCTCAGTCGGTATCCTGAGCTACTTGGAACTTACTCCGCTGCTGGCGGAATGACTCGACGATACGGAACTTGCTATCTCCGATGAAATCCATCAAACCATGTAATATCAAATAGTTACATCTGTCAGACCAAGGCCATTCACTATGCCACAACTCATTTTAGAACACGGACCGCAATCAACAATCAACCGTGGAGATCGCCCATGAAAATTGATCTAGAAACCTTGAAAAACGCAGTCAGCGGAACGGCCGCGGCGTTTCGCTGCATAACCGATTATCAACCGGCAGGCGGACCCGGTGACAAGGTTTTTCCGCCGACTTACGAGGGTGGGAAATATGCTACCGAGAAGCGCATCGATCCTGAGACCGGCGAGATTCGACAATGTGTCCTCTTGGATTCCGTGCAGTCACAGGCCAACCGCATGGAAATGGCACTACTGGAGGCGCACCGCGCAGGCGAGGTGCGTCTTCCCGTAATGGTGACTCACTTCCATCAGGAGGAACTGCTCAAAAAGTTCACGGTCACCAGCCTCGATGCTCCGCATCGGGTGGCCGATGCGCTGTTTCGAGACAGTCTGCTAAACGGCAAGATCTTTCGCAAATCGGAGAAAGGCACGATTCTCGACAGAGCGGATGTTCGGAATGCGACAGGTCTGTTCGGGTTATGTCCGACGGCGCTGGTGTTCGGATTGTGGGATTCGACCGGGCCTCGTGGTGGTCTGGGGGCCAAATTCCAGCGCGCCTTGGTATCGGAGATCGTGGGGTATGACGCAGAGCCAGGGAAGAAAACGTCGAGCCGTATTGATCCGGCGCAGGTTATGCGCGGTGCGGGTCCGTTGTATGTACGGAAATCAAAAGGCAACGACGTGCCGGACTGGACCTTGAACGAGAACTCTGCTTCGACTGAGAAGTCCGAACCGAAGAAGCTGGGTAAAGACGGCAAACCATCGGAGGCCATTCACGGCAACGTCAAGCCAAGCATTACGGAAGGCGGCTTCACGCTTTCTAAGGCACGACAGACCACGGTCCTGTCGCTGGCCGTTCTGCGTCGTTTCCGTTTTCCGCTCGATGGTGCGGCGGACTCCGATCCCGATCCCGACCTTGTCGCGCGTACCGCTCTGGCGGCGTTGGGCCTTGCCGCTGGAACCCTGGCGCGAGTCGATACGGACCTTCGCTCTCGCTGTCAGCTTTTCGCCGAACAAGCACCTGTGTGGGAGCTGCTTGACCGTCCCGGCGAATCTCCTCGGGAATTTGAATTGAATCCCAAAGACGCGCTGGAGTTGTTGGCAAAGACGATCAGTGAGGTGAACAAGGCAGGTTTGCCGTGGGAAGGTGAGATCGAACTAACTCCATCGCCCGACCTCGTTGAACTGGTTCAGCGTAGCCAGAAGTTGGCTAGCGCATTGGGAGAAGGGGAAGATTGATGTTTGCCCTCGGCATCCGTTACCTGAATGGATGGTCCATGGCGGCGGCGGATGGGGCAAAAAAAGAGCAGGCTGAATGGCCGCCGCACCCAGATCGGGTCTTCATGGCCTTGGCAGCAGCATGGTTCGAGACTGATGAAGATCCTGCCGAAGGCGCAGCCTTGCGATGGTTCGAAGCGTTGCCGCCTCCTGCTATCGCCGCCTCTCATGACGCGATACGCACGTCCATCGTTAGTTACGTGCCGGTCAACGACACGCAAGTCGGGCATAAAATTCCAACCAGTGGAGATTTGTGCAAACTCAATACTTACAAGGAGAGACTTGAAAAGCTGGAAGATGCTGGGTTAAGCGTGCTACCTGAGCACCGCTCACGCCGGCCACGTGGTTTTCCAGTTGCCATTCCCCACGACTCGACGGTGCATCTGATTTGGCCGGAGGACGAGTTGGGTGTGCATGGTATTGCCTTGGAACGGTTGGCCGCCAAAGTTACCCATGTGGGACATCCTGCTTCCTTTGTGCAGGTATGGTTGGAGCCCAATCCACCACCACCCTCATGGATTGCGGCGACGGGCATCACGCGTCTGAGACTGCGCGTAACGAGCCCTGGTCGCTTGAGAACCCTGGAAACACGCATGAACCGCGACGAGTGGATCGCTTACCATGATCTTCGCAGTGAGATGGAGCAAGCTAAGGCGGACCTCAAGGAGGTGAAGCAACCGCCAAGGGTGCCTTGGGAATCATTCGCGGACGCGGTGTTATTGGCAGGGGAATCCCAAACCAAGCAGCATCACGAGTATGTTGATGCAAAAACGGGCGATGCTATGGCTGCAGCAAATTTGGTTAATAGCTTGGTTGATGAAGCAGGAATCGCGGCGGTTCAGGCGCTGATCTCTGAAGTTAGCGAAAGCGGCAACCCTATGCTGGTCAGTGCAAGTGCCTATGAGCGCGGAGGCTTTAATGCGATTCCGGCTGCCTTGACGGAACTGCTGAGCGAACGTTTAGGTCTTCCGTCTGATAGGAACGTCGTTCAGATCAATGTTGTCAGCCATACAGGTGCCGATGGCTATGGCCGTCTTGCTCGGCAAGCTTCATTTGAGGGCAATGTTCAGAGAGAACGCGAATACGTGATGATAGACGATTTTATTGGCCAGGGTGGCACACTGGCGAATCTGCGTGGTTGGATCGAAAAACAGGGCGGTAAGGTTGTCGGGGCCGTTGTGCTGACAGGCAAATCTTATTCTGCTAAATTAAATCCCTCACAGGAGCAATTGCATGAACTCCGACAAAAATACGGTTCAGACTTTGAAAAATGGTGGAAGGAACATTTCGGCCACTCCTTCGATTGCCTTACTCAATCGGAGGCTCGGTACCTCGCCCGCTCCCCGGATGCTGACACTATCAGAAATCGCCTTGCTGCGGCAGTGTGTGAAGGAAGTGGCAGAAGTCACGCGCGAAGTCCTCGCCAGCAAAAACAATACATAAAAGCACTGGAAGCGCGCTTGAAAGACCGTTTCCCTAATGGTCAACCGGTGAGCCTGCGCCCGGTGCCGGGTCTTTGGCGGGGATACGATAGGCCACCGAAAGACCGTAACCCCCAAGCCCCCAGCTCGGTTTTCGATCCTCGGCTTATTGTTCTCGGCATCAAAGGCAAGCGCGTGTCTCTGCCGGCGACAGTCAAGCTCACGGCGGCCTTGCGAGGCTTATTGATGAAAGAATGTTCCGAACAACCACCACCCGAATGGTTCAGCGGCCATCGCCCGGACGGCACCCCGAGCCTTGCTCCGCATCTCGCATTGACGCCTCTCCCATTTGTTGGTTCTAAACACGCAGACGGTCGAATTATGGGTTTGGCCATTGTTCTGCCGGCGGCCTTGGATCAGCAGGGGAGCGGGCACTGCCTCGAACCGTTTCTACGCGATCTGGCTACCGGGTTGCCACGTGAACATCCGTTGTTCAATGGGCAGTGGTTCGAGTGCGCCATTGAGTTGGAAACCCGCGAATGTCCGCCGAAAAACCTCGACCAGGACAACTGGACATGGGAATCGCGCGTGTGGGCGAGCGTGACTCCAGTGGTCCTGAACCGGCATTTCGATGGCAAGGACAAGTGGGAACAGGCCACCGAGAGCGTGAAGGAAGCCTGTCTGCATATCGGCCTTCCCCGTCCCCGTGAGGTACTTCTGCACCCAGTTTCACTGGTCGAGGGTGTGCCTCATGCTAGAGAATTTCCGCAATTGACTCGCAAGAACGGTGGCGGACAGCGGAGCCACAGTCACGCGGTGATCGTCTTTGCCGAGCCGGTGCGCGGACCTGTACTCGTGGGGGCTGGCCGCTTTGTGGGGTATGGGCTGTGCCGCCCTATGGATGAACAAGGGAAAACCCGTGACTGAGTTGAACGCGACGGACTTCGCCGAGTTCTTCAACAAGCTGTGGGGTCATCCGCCTTTCGCTTGGCAACAAGCATTGGTGGATA
Organism: Gammaproteobacteria bacterium; assembly: GCA_007571105.1. Taxonomy (GTDB): domain Bacteria; phylum Pseudomonadota; class Gammaproteobacteria; order Poriferisulfidales; family Poriferisulfidaceae; genus Poriferisulfidus. Next base: position 2,319 of record RKRZ01000080.1, on the reverse strand, counting down.
GGGTGCTGGAACGAACAGAGTCACCTTGGCCAGAGGCCATCGCCTTGCCGACGGCATCCGGCAAGACGGCCTGCATGGATATCGCGGTCTTCGCTCTGGCAGCTCAGACGTCTCGGTTGACTCGAAACGAGACCATCACCGCGCCGCGCCGTATTTTTTTCGTGGTAGACCGGCGCGTGATCGTGGACGAGGCGTATGAACGCGCCAGCCGATTAACGAAGATGCTGCACTCTGCCAAAAACGGCATCCTCAAGAACGTTGCAGATAATCTCCGACAGGTTGCGGATGACACATGGCCGCTGGCCGCTTATGTATTGCGTGGTGGCATGTATCGGTCGGAAGCATGGGCTCGCAATCCGCTGCAACCGACGATAGTGGCTTCGACTGTCGATCAGATTGGGTCCCGTCTGTTGTTCCGCGCCTATGGACGCGGCTCCGGCACATGGCCGATTTACGCTGGGCTCGTTGCCAACGACAGTCTGATTCTGCTTGACGAGGCCCATTGCGCTCAGCCGTTTCTCCAGACCTTGCGTGCGGTTCGCCGTTTCCAAACATGGGCGCATGTTCCACTACAACGTTGCTTTTTCCCTGTAGTGATGTCGGCTACACCGCCGCCAGGAATAGATGATGTGTTCAAAGATCAATCCGACGAACGTTTCGATCCTGGCCATCCACTCGGTCAGCGCCAATTGGTCCCTAAGCCCACCGTCCTGAAGCCGGTCGAAAAAGCCAAAGGAGGGCAGGCCACACAGATGTTGGCCAAGGCTTGTGCCAAGGCAGGAAGAGAATTAGTCAATGCACAATGTCGGGCTATCGTCGTGTTCGTCAATCGTGTTGCTACAGCACGAGAGATATATCGCAATCTCCAAGGTCAAGAGGGCATTGACGCTATTTTACTAACCGGCCGTATGCGGCCTGTGGATAAGGATGCCATCGTACAGCAGCGTTTGACGGCACTTCGCTCCAGTCAGTCCCAACACCGTATTCTGGAAAAGCCGCTGATCGTCGTCGCCACCCAAACTCTGGAAGTCGGAGCCGACCTCGACTTTGACGGTCTTGTGACAGAATGTGCGAGTCTCGACGCGCTACGTCAACGCTTCGGTCGGTTGAACCGTATGGGGAGACAGATCGAGGCTCGAGCGGTGATTCTTATCCGTGGGGATCAAACCGGCAGGACGGAGGCGAAGAAAAAAATAGAAGAAAAGCCTGACCCCGTTTACGGTCAAGCCCTGACCAAGACTTGGACGTGGCTCAACAAGCACAAGGACGAGGCGGGTTCGGTCGATTTCGGGATTGTTCATCTCGAACGATTCTTGCCGAATGGCGATGCTCTGACTATGCTGAATGCCCCGGTCCGCCGTGCCGCGGTGATGCTGCCTGCCCATGTCGATTGTTGGGCGCAAACAGCACCAGAACCACAACCTTCGCCAGATGTGACCCCATTTCTGCATGGTCCTTGCGAAAGCGCGGCCGATGTACAAGTCTGCTGGCGCGCAGATTTGGATTTGGCAACCAACCATACACGAGATCAGGCGTTGGAGTCATTGTCATTATGTCCGCCAAGCAGTAGTGAAACTCTTCCGGTCCCAATTGGTGTCTTCAAGCGCTGGTTGGCCGGGAAGGATACGAACGATGATAGTACCGACTTGGAAGGCATTCCGGGGGAAGCCGACACCGATGTAGATACGGAAAATCTGGTGATTCGATGGCGCGGTGTCGCTGACATCACATCGCACTGCAATTCGATCCGTCCGGGTGACATCATCGTGATCCCGGCGAGCCATCCCGGTTCATGGCAGCAACTCGGAGATATCCCTCAAGAGGTCTCCGAGCCGGTAGCAGCCCTAGACGTAGGCGACCAAGCATATCGGGCCGCTCGAGCCAAGCCTATCCTCCGCCTGCACCCGGCGCTGGTGAAGTCATGGCCGGATTTCGTAACGGCTAAAGAAAGCGCTGGAGAGCTCCTTGTCGACCTGGAACGGAGGTACGAGGACGATCCAGAGGCGGTTGTCGATGACCTGCACGCTCTGCTGCAAGAGCTTTCCAATCCGCTTGAACCATTCTCGGAGCCCTGGTCTTGGCTGTCGAATGTCGCGAAAGAACTCAAGAAGGAATTTCCAGGCTCCAAGCTCCACCGCGAACTCCGTATTGTCGGCAACAATAGTCTGATTATCGTCGGGCGTCGCCACATACTGGAACTTGTGCAGGGCGCTGACTCCTTCAGCGATGAGGATGATGCCGCGGCGTCCGGCATTTCGCACCGGAATGGGCAACCTGTCCGGCTTGACAAGCATCTTCCCGGTGTCGAGGCCTTTGCCC
>RKRZ01000163.1 GCA_007571105.1 Gammaproteobacteria bacterium | reverse complement strand
GGGCAGTTGGTGTGGCCATTGACGCGCTTTGAGGGGGGCAACTTCATGCGTGGTGGGCGCGTGTGCTCCGAGCGTTGGTGACATCTGGGTGGACATATCTGACGATGGGCATGGCGCTTGGCAGGTGGTGGGCCTATCACGAATTGGGTTAGGGAGGCTAGTGGTTCTGGGATCCAGTTGAGAATGCCTCGTTTATGCCCTGGCTTGCCGGTACGGCCTTGATTCATTCGCTTGCCGTGACGGAAAAGCGCAACACGTTCAAGCGCTGGACGGTATTGCTTGCGCTTCTGGTATTTTCGCTGAGTCTGTTGGGGACTTTCCTGGTGCGTTCCGGGATTTTGGTGTCGGTGCACGCATTTGCTAATGATCCGGAGCGCGGCGTGTTCATTCTGGCCTTTCTCTCTGTGGTCATTGGTGGCGGTCTGGGGCTCTATGCGGCCCGCGCGCATCGGCTTGACAGCCCCGGCCATTTTGAGCTGATGTCTCGAGAAACTTTATTATTATTCAATAATGTACTGCTAATTATTGCTACATTTTCTGTATTGCTTGGCACGCTGTATCCGTTGATCATTGATGTACTCGGAATGCCGTCAATGTCGGTGGGGCCTCCGTATTTCAACGCGATTTTCGTCCCTCTTGCGTTACCACTGCTGTTCTTGTGCGCCGTCGGACCGATTGCCCGCTGGAAGAAAACCCGGCCCCGAGAACTTCTGCGCCGCTTGCAAGTGCCGCTGATGCTGGCAGTAATCCTGGGTATTGCGATTCCTCTGTCCTTGTTTGGCACGGCGACCGGAATGACTCTGTTGGCTGTTGCACTGGGCATTTGGTGCGTTTCTGCACCCTTGGTGGTTTTGTGGCGTCAATTTGGCCGGATGCGGCGTGGAACCAGCGTTGGCTATAGTCTGCGGCATATTCCTCGGCATATGATCGGGATGGCGTTTGCCCATATGGGATTGGGTGTGGTGGCGCTGGGAATCGCGTTCACCACAGCGTATTCACAGGAACGCCAGTTGGTGATGAAGCCAGAGCAGACAGTTCATTTTGCTGCGCGAGATTTTCAGTTCCACGGAGTACGCTCGGTCAAAGGGCCGAACTACGACGCCATTCGTGGGGAAATCAGCGTGCACCGAGAGGCGGAAGAACTGGTTCGTCTGTATCCGGAGAAGCGGACGTATCGGGTGCAGCGTTCGCCCATGACGGAGGCGGCCATTTATTCGACGCTTTGGAGCGATACCTACGCCGCATTGGGTGAACCCGTCCCTGGAGGAGGTTGGGGCGTGCGTCTGTATGTCAAGCCAACCATCCAGTGGCTGTGGGGAGGCGCGCTGTTGATGGCGCTTGGCGGGATTTTGGCCCTGTCAGACAAGCGCTATCGTTATCGACGCAAGCGGAGAATTGCCTGATGCTGCGCTATTGGCTGGCTTTTATCGTATTTGTAGCATTGGTGGTCGCATTGGCGTATGGCCTGCAACGTGATCCCTCTTTGGTCAGTTCGCCTTTGATTGACCAGGAAGTCCCTGCTTTCGAAGCGCCCCTGGTGATGGCTTGGGACACGAACGAAACCTTCAATTCCGAAATGCTGCGTGGGGAATGGAGCCTGTTGAATGTGTGGGCCAGTTGGTGCGTGACTTGCCTGGAGGAGCACCCGTTGCTGATGCATTTGGCGTCGCAGATTCCAATCTATGGAATCAATCACAAGGATGTGCGCGAGGAGGCGCTGCACTGGCTGAAGGAGCATGGCAACCCTTATCGACAAAGCGCGTTTGACGGCGACGGTAACGTCGGCATTGACCTAGGCGTCTATAACGTTCCGGAGACCTTCTTGATCGATGCGGAAGGCGTAATTCGCTACAAGCATATTGGCGCCTTGACGGATGAGGTATGGCAGGGAGAAATTTTGCCGCGAATCCGGGGAGAGAGATCATGAAGTCCGTGGTCTTGGGAGTCGTGCTATTGCTCAGTTGCACGGGGCTTCAGGCCCAAGCAACTCCAGAGCAGGAAGAGCGGATTCAGGCGCTTTTGTATGAATTGCGCTGTCTGGTGTGCCAGAACCAGTCGCTGGCGGATTCCGATGCGGAGTTGGCGGGAGATTTGCGCGGGCGGGTGCGTGAGTTGGTAGAGCGCGGCTTGAATGATGCCGAGGTCGTTGCGCATTTGCGTGACCGCTATGGCGATTTCATTTTGTATCGTCCGCCGTTTGAAGCCCATACGGCGGTATTGTGGACGGCGCCTTTTATGGCGTTGGCCGTGTTCGCACTTCTATTGATTCGCAGGATTCGACGCACTTATGCGCGGTCGGGAGTAACGCTTTCAGAAAGTGAGCGTCATCGGGTTGATGAAATTTTGAGGAAAGGGGGGCGCAAGTGATGTGGGGATTCATTTTTGGGCTTCTGGTATTGATGGCACTGGCGGTTGCTTCTGCGCTTTGGCCTTGGTATTCCCCAACACGGCGACGTCTTGAGCCCATGGACGAAATTCTGACTCAGGCCTACCGCTTGCGCCGTGATGAGTTGCAGGAAGATGTTGAAATCGGGTGGCTGTCCCCGGAATTGTTCGGTGAGGCGGAGGCAGAGTTGGATCGCGGGTTGTTGCTGGATCTTCAGGAGATGGAGGCCGGCAAGGAGGAGACGACCCGAAATTGGCAGGTCATGCCGGTTCTGGCTCTGGTCGTGGTAGTAGCCGGGGCGAGTTTGTATCTGGCATCCAGTGAATTGGCAAGGTTTGCTTTACTCGGTGCGCTTCCCGATGAAAAAGAAAACGTGGTGCGCATGCAGCAACGTCTGGAAGAACAATTGCAGACAGACCCGCAGGATGCGCAAGGCTGGGCGCAATTGGCTGAATTGCACCGCGTACACAATCGGCTCGAGGAAGCGGTCGTGGCTTGGCAGCGAGCCAATGAGTTGCTTGAATATTCAGATCCCTCGGCACTGGTCGCGTTGGCGGACACGCTGGCGGTTGCAAACGAAGACCAGTTCACAGATGAAGCCGTGGCTCATTTGCTGCAGGCATTGCGCATTGATCCGGAGCATGAGAAAGCGC
>RKRZ01000114.1 GCA_007571105.1 Gammaproteobacteria bacterium | reverse complement strand
GTACAAGGGCAACGTCTCGGTCGAAGGACGTCGCTCGCCGAACAGCCGCTACGACCCGAATCAGGCCACTTTTGAAGACGATCAGGGACAGTTCGATCAGACCGACGCAACCGGGTTCATCCGGTTGTCCGGACTGCGGCTGCGTCGATGAGACACAACCTTGCGCGAATTCCTCGACCACTCAAAAACGGAGCCAATCACGCATCCGTTATAATGGCCCCTGCAATCCCGAGTCAGGGGCGAGAAGTTTTTGTGAAGCGATCATTTCTGTCGGATTCGACGATTTTATCCAGCCTGTTGGCTGGGTTTCTTTTGGCATCCCTACCTGGCATCAGTGCTGCGGCAGCGGATCCGCGTGACCCTTGGGAAGGCTACAACCGGGCCATGCATTCCATCAACGACGGGCTGGACAAGGCCGTCATCAAACCGGTCGCCACGCTCTACAAGACGGTCACTCCGGAACCCGTAGACCAAGGCGTCACCAATTTCTTCTCAAACCTGGGCGAGATCAAAAATTTCCTCAACACCATGCTGCAGGGCAAGCTCGATGAGAGTTTCAACTCGCTGGCCCGATTCACCGTCAACAGCACCATTGGCGTACTGGGCTTCATGGATGTGGCCACCAATCTCGGCATCGAGAAATCCTCTGAGGACTTTGGCCAGACCTTGGGCGCTTGGGGAAGCGGCCCAGGCCCTTACTTCGTGCTGCCCCTGTTCGGCCCGAGCACCGTTCGCGACGCGATCGGCAAGCCGTTCGACATCGCGGCCAATCCCGCAACCTGGACGAACGACGCCGCACCCATTCTGTTTGGCGTCGATTTGCTGGATTATCGTGCCGACCTGATCGACACCGAGGAGAGCGTCGAGGGCATTACGGAGGACGAATATATTCTGATCCGCAATGCTTACCTAGACCAGCGCGCGTACGCAGTCAGTGACGGCGAAATGGACGCCGACGCATACGATATCGAGGAATAAAGTCAAGCGCGCATCCGCCTTGCGGCGGGCGCACTCAACCGCCGAAAATTTTCTTCAGCAGTTTGCGGAAACCGCAACCGCTCCCGCTTTCGCTGGGCGCGTCCGACGGAGACTGCTCTGCGGCTCCCGAAGATGAAGCGGATGCGGATGAAGATCCGGAACCGACCATCTGTTCATGGTGCCGCTTGAGAACGGAATCGGTAGGAACCATGCTCATGGGGATTGTCCTCCAAAAATGTGCGCTTCATTGTAACCCTATCTGAACCCTTTGGGGATATGCACCACCCCTCTACTGCAACGGTTGAGATCTACCTGCAATGTAAAATGGGCAATGTCCCTATCGCGCCCGTATGGCTTCTCCCTTCCTGACGCGCATTCAATACGGCATGAGTCTCTCAACTGAGGATACGATCCGAACCAACAAAGTGGTGGAATTCACCTACCGCATTCTGGACGAAGGTGGGCAGGTGCTGGAACAGATTGATATGCCGGTCTCTTATGTGCACGGCAGCGATCATGGCTTGTGGCGGCGGGTTGAAGCCGCCATGGAAAACCGCCGCGCCGGCGACACGGTCGAAGTGATGGTCCGCCCGCAGGATGCCTTCGGGGACTCGGATCCGGATCTGCTGATCACGCAGAAAGTCACCGAAGTGCCTCCGGAATTCCGTCATATTGGAGCCGAAGCCGACTTCCAGAATGAAACCGGCGATGTGCATCGCTTCCGTGTCACCTCCATTGACGACAATACCCTGACGCTGGACGGAAATCATCCGCTGGCCGGCAAAACACTGAAGTTTTTTGTCAACATCCTGAGCGTACGCGATGCGACGGAAGAAGAAGTCCGCAATCCGGACATTCTGAGCTCTCCGGCCATCCACTGACTTTTTTGCCAACGTGAAAATCGCCGGGGGCATTTTGCTGATTCTGGCGCTGACCCTCAGCGCCTTGCTATACGCCAGTCGCCCGCAACTCGACGGCCCTGTCGCGTTGTCAGGGTTGAGCGACTCTGTCAGCGTGCGACGCGACACGCTTGGGAACGCCACCATCGAGGCCCGTTCCCGTACCGACCTTGCGCGCGCGACCGGATTTGTGCATGCCCAAGAGCGCTTCTTGTCGATGGACATGCGCCGGCGCTTCGCCGCCGGCAAAATGGCAGCGCTGCTAGGCCCGGCGTCCCTGGAATTCGATCGGCACAACCGCAAGCATCGCTTCGAGAAACAGGCGAGACGCATGCTCACCGAACTCTCCCCCGACGAGCGCGAACTGCTGGAAGCCTATACCGAAGGCGTCAATCAGGGCCTCGCTGCGTTGCCGGTTTGGCCGTTTCCGTATTTCCTGCTCATGGAGAAACCCCGTCCCTGGGCCGCAGAAGATAGCCTGTTGGTACTGTTCTCCATGCACCTGGTACTGCAAGGCACACGCTGGGAATACGATGCGACCGTCACCGCTCTTGCGGAAACTTTCGGACGCTCGGTGGCTGATTTTCTCGCCCCGACCGATACGCATCATGCGGCCGCGCTGGATGATTCCTCGATCCCCTGGCTGGTGTCTGACATTCCGCAAGCCTACGAAATTGATTTGCGCAACACGCCCCTTGATCCCGATGCGCTGAATGAAGTCCGGGCGCATTGGGAACGCTCCGGAAGCAGCGCCATGGCCGTCAATGGAGCCATTACAGAACACGGCTCAGCGATTCTGGCGAATGACATGCACTTGGTCTTGATGGTGCCGAATATCTGGTATCGAGTGCATTGGAAATGGCAAAGCAAAGAACAGGCTCATATGGCCAGCGGACTCAGCCTGCCGGGAATGCCGTGGCTGGTTGCAGGCAGCAACGGGCATATTGCATGGGGGTTTACCAACAGCAATATTGACAGCCAGGATCTCATCATCCTGAGCGATTCGGACCCCATCGAACACATCCGCACTCCCCATGAAGTCGCCTTTGTCCCCGACCCCGAGGCGACATCGACCGGCTATTCGCGCTGGGGACCTATTGTGCTCGGAGATGAGCCAGAGATGGATTGGGAATCTCCCAGAGTCGCCTTGCGCTGGGCCAGTCATTGGCTGCAGGGTGCTCACATCAATTTCAGCCGCATTGAAAAGGCCCGCGATGTTGCCGGTGCGATGCAGTTATTCCAACAATCCGCCATCCCAGCGCAGAACGTTCTGATTGCAGATCGTCATGGTGCGGCGGGGTGGACAATTGCCGGTCCCATCTTCCGGCGACTCCACCACAACGGGCGCACCGCCATCTCCGGCGACAAACTGCAAAGTCCCAGACCTCAATGGCTTTCCCCTGAAGGATACCCGCGCATCCTGCGGCCGCGCTTATGGTCCGCCAACCAGCGCCACATTGGCGGGGAATCCTTCCGCCTGCTGGGCGATGGCCGCTACACCGCGGCGATGCGGGGGCGGCAGATCAGGGAACGAATGCTGGCGCGTCAACATTTCACCGAAGCGGACCTGCTCGCCATCCAGCTTGACGCCAGAGCCGATTATCTCGCGGAATGGGAAACACGCCTGGAACGCATTCTGGAACATCCCGAGGTTCGCGAGACGGTGGAAACCCACCAAGTGCGGCGCATTCTGGATTCTTGGGACGGACAGGCGCATCCCGACAGCATCGGTTATCGGTTGCTGCAAACTTTCCGCAAGCGAACCCACGAGTTGTTTTTGCGGACTCTGCTCTCCCGGATGCAGGAGCACCCCTATTTCCGGCCGCAAACCTTGCGTTGGCAACTGGACGGCCCCCTCACCCGCCTGATTGACGCCAACGCCCAACATTTCCTGCCCCAGGGCTATACGAACTGGGAGGATTTAATGGGACGGGCCCTGAGCATCAGCCTGGATGAGATGACTGCGGACGGCCCCCTCGATGAAGCAACCTGGGGGGAATTGAACCAGACCGACATCCGGCATCCCTTATCCCATGTGTTGCCGCCTCTGGGACTTTGGCTGGATCCTCCCTCTCACCGCCAAGCCGGCGATCTCAACCTTCCGCGTGTCGCACGACCTGGATTCGGCGCTTCGCACCGCACCGTCGTAACCCCGGGCCGTGAGGAATACGGCATCCTGCATATGCCAGGAGGCCAGTCCGGTCATCCGTTGTCGCCATTTTTTCATGCCGGCCATGAAGACTGGATGAAAGGACTGCCAAGCCCGTTTTTGCCAGGACCCGACTATGCCGTCATGCAATTGGCTCCGGCTCCATGAGACGGAATATCCTGCAGAGATCCCCCGCCTTTCAGGCTTCTTCCAGCCAACGCACCAAGTAATACAAAAACTGGCCTTCAGACGATTTCGAGGGACCCAGTACTTCCGCGGCATGCCGATCGGCATCTTGCTGCGCCAAACGAACGGCCTCTTCCGGACCCTCCGCCAGTGTAATCAGGGCAGCCGGAAAGCGGCGGCGACGCCGATGCGGTGCATGAACGACCGCGAAATGCGTTTGCGAGACGGAAGTTTCCGGATCTGGCGGAACAAAACCGCGCATCACTCCGGCTCGGATTTCGCGCGGCGCTCCAACCAGTGAATATTGACGCCGCCAGCCTGGAACTCCTCGTCATTCAACAACTCCTGATGCAACGGCACATTCGTGCGAATGCCATCGACGACCAGCTCCGTCAGGGCCCGATTCATCCGGCGCAAAGCCACCGTGCGGTCCCGCGCGTGCGCAATCACCTTGCCGATCATGGAATCGTAGTGCGGCGGCACCCGGTAGCCCGTATACAAATGCGTGTCCATTCGCACTCCCGGTCCTCCCGGACTGTGGAAATGCTCCACCAATCCCGGCTGCGGAAGAAAGGTTTCGGGGTCCTCCGCATTGATTCGACACTCCACCGCGTGCCCACGCATTTGCATTTCAGATTGTTGGATGCTCAGCGGCTCGCCCTGAGCGACCAACAGTTGATGGCGGACCAAATCGATTCCGGTGACCATTTCCGTCACCGGATGCTCCACCTGAATGCGCGTGTTCATTTCGATGAAGTAAAACTCACCGTCCTGATACAAAAATTCAAACGTGCCTAGGCCTCGATAATTCATTTGCTGACACGCCTCGGCCAGACGCTCCCCCAATTGCTGGCGTTGCTGCTGCGTGATGCCAGGCGCGGGCGATTCCTCCAGTACTTTCTGATGCCGGCGCTGCACCGAACAGTCTCGCTCCCCTACATGAATGGCATTGCCATGCGTGTCCGCCAGTATTTGAAATTCAACATGCCGCGGCCGTTCCAGGAACTTCTCCAGATACACTTCTCCATTGCCAAATGCCGCTTCCGCCTCGGCGCGGGTCAAATTCAACGCCTCTTCCAGCGCATCCTCCTCTTCCACCACGCGCATGCCGCGCCCACCACCACCGGCACTGGCCTTGATCATCACCGGATAACCCACTTCCCGAGCGAGTCCGCGGCATTCGTCCACCGACTCCGGCAGCGCGCCGTCGCTTCCCGGAACGCAGGGAATCCCGGTGTCCGTCGCTACTTTTCGGGCGGCCACCTTGTCGCCCATCTCACGAATATTCTGCGCCCTCGGCCCGATGAACACAAAGCCGCTGGACTCCACGCGTTCGGCAAAGTCGGCGTTTTCAGAAAGGAAGCCGTAGCCTGGATGAATGCCGGCAGCATTGGTGACTTCCGCCGCCGAAATAATGGCCGGAATGTTCAGATAACTCTGTTGCGAATCTGCCGGCCCGATGCAAACGGACTCATCCGCCAAACGCACGTGCAACAGGTCGCGGTCCGCTTCAGAGTGCACGGCCACCGTGCGAATCCCCATATCCCGGCACGCCCGCAACACGCGCAGGGCAATTTCACCGCGATTGGCGATCAGGACTTTGTCCAGCACGAGTCAATCAACCGATGATGATCAGCGCCTGGCCGTATTCGACCGGTGTGGCATTCTCCACCAGAATTGCAACCACCGTCCCGGCGACGTCTGCCTCAATCTGGTTGAGCATCTTCATCGCTTCCACGATGCACAAGGTATCGCCCACTTCCACATGGTCACCCACCTCGACGAAGGGGTTGCCCCCCGGGGATGGCGCGGTGTAGAAAGTTCCAACCATCGGCGAGGCTACGGCATGCCCATCTGGAATTGACTCAACTTCTTCGACCTCCCCTTCGGGGACGGCGGTCGGCGGCGGTGCGGAGGGGGCCGGAATTGTTTGTGGCACCGGTGAGGGCTGTGGTGTGACGGACGAGACCCGGCTGATGCGAACCGAGGAGTCCCCTTCAGAAATTTCGACTTCTGCGACATCCGATTCCTCAAGGAGTTGGATCAGGCTTTTGATCTTGCGCAAGTCCATCACTTGCCTCCCTGAAGATGCGCCACAGCCGCACGCAAAGCCAACTGGTAGCCCAGTGAGCCGAGCCCTGAAATCACGCCCACGGCAATGTCCGACAAGTAGGAGACCTGGCGAAATTCTTCACGCGCGAACACATTCGACAGATGCACTTCGATGAATGGAATCTCGACACCCAGAAGGGCATCCCGCAACGCGATGCTGGTATGCGTGAACGCTCCCGGATTGAACAGGATGAACGCAACCTGCTCGGTCCGGGCCTGGTGAATCCGGTCGATGAGCTCTTTTTCCGAATTGGATTGCATGGTCTCGATGGTGCAGTCCAGGTCCACCGCAACAGCACCCAATTCGAGCATGATTTCTTCCAGGGTCTCAGTCCCGTAAACCTCGGGCTCACGGGTGCCGAGCAGATTGAGGTTGGGACCGTTGAGGATCAGAATGCGCGACATAGAAGACTCACCGACAGTCAAAGTAGCCCAAGTCTAGCACAAAACGGGAGCGTTACAAAAGATTGCGCCTGTTTATGCAGAAATAGCGCAAGATATCCACGGATTAGGACTATTTAGCAAATTCAAGCACTTCGTCCAATTGTCGGGCGAACTCAGGGGCCGGGACATAACTTACAGTGCGGAAACTTCTCAATTCCTCGCCATCATCCGCGTAGAACAGAATGGCTGGAGGCCCGAACAGGCCGAGTGACGCCAGCAATGCCTGATCGGCCGAGTCATTGTCGGTGACATCCGCGCGCAGCAGAACGAATTGCCGCATGCGCTGTTGCACCTGCGGGTCGGAAAAGGTGAAGGCCTCCAGTTCCTGGCAGGTGACACACCAATCGGCGTAGAAATCAACCAGCACCGGACCGTCCGCCTGCGTCAACTCGCGCTGCAGATCCTCGGTCGTCTTGATTGCACGATACGGCAAAGCCGAGGACTCGACTTGGGCGACTCCAACGAACGGAGCCAACGGCCGCAAGACGCTGTTGCCTCCGGCGACGGCGCCCACAAGAAAGATTGCCCCATAAACCATCAACACCACGCCGATCGCCTTGCCGAAGCGTTCAGTCTTGCCGGCATTGGCACTCAGAGTATCAAGCGCACGCAGATACACGCCTGTGAACAGCAACAGCAACCCTGCCGCGACTAAAGTCAACTGCCCGGGCCAAATTCGATCCAGCATCCAGATCGCCAAGGCTAAGAGCAATACGCCAAAACCGTTGCGGATTCGTGTCATCCAGGGCCCGGAGCGTGGCAAGAAGCGTCCCTCGAAAGCGCCAAATGCCAGCAACGGCAGCCCCAATCCCAATCCAAGCGCAAACAGGCTGACTCCTCCGCGCAATGCACCGCCTTCGTGGGCAATGTGAATGAGCGCCCCGACCAGCGGCGGGGAGACACAGGGACTGGCGATCAATGCGCCCAAAAAACCCATGACAGTCGCGCCGAAATAATTGCCGCCTTCGAATCGTTGGCTGAGTTGATGCAAACGGTTATTGAGCGGGCCTGCAAACCGCAACTCATAGACTCCAAACATGGACAGCGCCATCGCCAGCAGGATCAGGACAAATCCGCCGATGATCCAGGCGTTTTGCATATACGCCTGCAGGTTCGCCCCCGTCAGTCCGATCACAACTCCCAAGCCCGCATAGGTGGAGGCCATGGCCAACACGTAGGCAAGCGATAGCCGAAATGCGCGTCCGGTTCCCGAAGCGCCTGCAATCACGCTGGCCAATATCGGAATCAGCGGCAACACGCAAGGCGTAAACGCCAGCAGCAAGCCAAAACCCAAAAACGCGAGAAAACTCAAAATCAGAGTCTTTTGCGACAAGTCTCGTGCGATCCGATCCGAACGCGACAATAATTCAGGTCCCCCAGCACCCGTCTCACTCACCAAACCCGACTCCATGAGGAGCGATACCTTCTTGACCTGGGGCGGGTAGCACACGCCCTGTTCCGCACACCCCTGGTAATGCGCCTGCAGCATCAGCGCACCCTCAGGAGGCGGATCCACCTGCAAAGCCACAGCAAGGTCTCCGGAATAGGTGGCGACGCGCCCAAACAGAGGATCTTCCTTGATCACGCCATTCGGAAGCTCATAGCGCAACTGCACTTGCGCATCTTCTGCGACAAAGCGGATCTTGTCGCGATACAGATAGTAGCCCTCAGCAATCCGGAACTGTGCCGCGACCTGATCGGAATCTTCCGTCGTAACCGAAAGGACAAAGGCTTCGTCCGGGTGCAGAAATTCCTGTTCTGCGTCGCCGAACAAATCCACTGCATGCGCCGGCGCGAAGTACGCCAGCAGAACAATCAGACCGAGTCGCTGAGCCATTTCAGGTAGGCCGGAGATCCTTCATCAATCGGCAGAGAGATCAATTCCGGCAAATCATAGGGATGCTGCTCGGGCAACGCCTGCTGCAGACGGGCGTATGCCTCACGAGTCGTCTTGATCAGCAGCAAAACCTCCGGGACGTCTTCAAGAGAATCTTCCCAATGATACGTGGATCGCGCATTGATGCGGGTGACGCAGGCGGCGAATTTGCATTCAACCAGCCACGTCGACAATTGCCGCGCAGCGGGCTCATCCGCGACCGTCGTCAGGGCAAGCACATGCGTGGAAGGAGGCGAAGACATGAAGAGTGCTCAAGGCTCAATGGTTTTGACTGACTCACCAGCCACAGGTTCCCCGCCCGGATACGCGCCATTGTATAGCCGCAGAAGGTTTTCAACCTCTGGCGCACCTTTCACTGGCGCGGCATAGGAAGCGTAAGTATCGCCGGGTTTCGCCTGAATAATCTTGAGGCGAGGCGCACGAGTCTCGGCCTGCTCCGCCGCCGTTATCTCCCGAATGCTGTGAATGCTCTCCTGGATTGCAGTGCGGTAGCGCAGGCGCCCAGCGCGCGTCAGACGCACGACCAGCACAACTAGAGCATTCGCTGCCTGTTCCACAACCACCATATCAGCATAGCGATTCCCCACCGCGATACGACCCTGGCAGGCCGGATATCCGGACGTCGCGAAAGTGCGCAAAGGTTGACGGTGTTCAAAGTCCCGCCTGATGAAATCGCACGCGGACTGCTGAAGCAGGCGTTCGAGCAGAAATACGCGAATTTCATTTTCCCCGCCTGGGTCCTGAGCGACCAGCTGGCGCGTCTGGTTGGCAATCTTCCAGTCCTCGGGAAACGCCATGGTGAACCCTTGCGGCCCATGGTAGAAATGACGCCCGCGCACGATGCCCTGACTTTCGCTGGGTCCGATCGGCAGGCCATCAATCTGCTTCAGGTATTCATCCCGCCGTTCCACCATGGAAGCGCCGGATGCGTGCCGCGCCGCCTCCGGAATGATTTTTCTCAGGCGATCTTCCGTATCTGGATGCGTCGCAAACAGGCGGTGGTAAAAATTCATGCCGCCCCTCGTCCCCGATTCCTCGCGCTGATACGCTTCGTTGTCTTGCAGCGCGTGAAACACCCCCATCATGGCTTCGGGGTTATAGCCCGCTTTCGCAGCGTACTGAGCGCCCAGGCGGTCCGCTTCCAGTTCCATGTCGCGTCCATAGCCCCGCAAAAAAGCCAAACTCATCATTCCTGATGTTTGTTTGAGCAGCAAATTTTTGGTACTGCGGTCCACGACATAATTCGCTAGTTCAAGCATTTGCGCCTGGCCTATCTGCCGTGCAGAATGACGGGCCGTGATGTGTCCCAACTCGTGCCCCAGAATTGTCGCTAACTCCGCCTCGGAATCGAGCAAAGCCAGCAGGCCGCGCGAGATATAGACGTAACCTGGTGTAGCAAAGGCGTTGACTACTTCATGGTCCAACACCGTAAACTGATAATCGAGATTGGGCCGGTGGCTGTGCGGCACCATGGAATCTCCAACATTTGCTACATAACGCTGCAGCTGTGGGTCATCGTAATAGCCAAACTCAGCCAGCATCTGCTGATGCATACGGTGGCCAACCGCCAGCTCCTGCTCCTCATTGATTGCCAGCCAATCCTGTTCACCGGTAACCGGATTGAGGCTGCCCCCCACACAGGCGCAAAACGCCAGACATGGCGTCAAGCACAAGATTCGAAGAAAAGACGGGAAGATGCGACAGCCGGGCTCAGCTGCCATAACGTTTGCGAAACTTGTCAACCTGACGCGCCGTCTCCAAAATCTTCT
>RKRZ01000204.1 GCA_007571105.1 Gammaproteobacteria bacterium | reverse complement strand
AGCCGGGACCGATGTGCCCGATCCGCATATCGGTCCCGTTACGAATTCCGCCTCATTCCAAGAGCCGGGCCCAGCTCTTGGAATGAGGGCATCGATTGCAATATGTTTCTGAGTTTATGCACACATAAAAATTCCCCAAGCACTTCGTAATATGGTCTGCCAAGTTTAGATATTAGGGAGTGCATGTCGCTACACTACAATTGCAATCCCTCAAACACACGCCCTGCAACGCCATGCCCCAACCCGAGAAAATCCAACGCAGCGATGCCGAATGGCGCAAGCAACTTGAGCCCGATCAATACGCAATCTGTCGGCGCAAAGGGACCGAACCAGCATTCTCGGGAGCGTATTACGACTGGCATAAAGATGGCGTATTCGTCTGCGTCTGCTGCGACGCTGTGTTGTTCGACTCAAATGATAAATACGACTCCGGCAGCGGCTGGCCCAGTTTTACGCGCCCAGCAAACTCTGATTGTGTCGACGAAGCCTCCGATCACAGCCATGGCATGAGCCGCACGGAAGTGCTGTGCGCACGCTGTGATGCGCACCTGGGGCACGTTTTCCCGGACGGCCCTCCCCCGACAGGACTGCGTTACTGCATCAACTCCGTCTCTCTACAGTTTCAACCTCGCGCCGATTCATCAGGCTGAAGCCAGACGACCACGCAATTCTTCCCAGTCGAAAGCGGGTCCCGGGTCGGTTTTGCGCTCCGGTGCAATGTCGCAATGCCCCACGATGCGCTCCGGCGAAAGCGCCGGATAAGCAACCATCAACTCCTGAATCACCGCAACCAAAACGTCCATCTGTTGCGGTTCATACGGCTGTTCGTCACAACCCTCCAGTTCAATCCCAATCGAGAAGTCGTTGCACCGCGAGCGTCCCTGAAACGACGACTCTCCGGCATGCCATGCACGAAGGTGCAATGGCACGAACTGCACGAGTTCACCATCACGGCGAATCAGCAAATGCGACGACACCCGAAAATCCCGCAATTCTTCGAAATATGGGTGGGTTGCCGGGTCCAGCGTGTTGGTGAACAAGCGCTCAATCTCGTCGCCTCCATATTGCCCCGGAGGCAAACTGATGCCATGCAGAACCAGCAGGTCAATTGTGCTGTTTTCTGGGCGCGCATCGCAATTGGGAGACGTCACCTGACGCACCCCTGACAGACAGCCCGTGTCCCGATTCACCCGCCATGTTCCATTGGAAATACGCATTTCGATATACTACACGACAAGCTTGCTGTGAGACTTTCTTGTGGATCACTCAACCAGCGTCGTTTTCATCATTTTCCTGATCTATACCGGTGCAGCCATTCTGGCCACCTTCTCACTCTTCGCTCGCCAAACCTTACTTATTGCCTACATCGGACTGGGGCTTTTGATCGGCCCCTACGGCCTCGGCTTCGTGCCCGAAGTGGAGATGATCCAGAATGTCTCACACATCGGCATCACCTTCCTGTTGTTTCTGCTCGGCCTCAACCTGAGACCGCAGAAACTGATTGAGCTGTTTCGCAAGACCGCCATCATCACGACGGCGACTTCGGCCACTTTTGCCGCTGGAGGAACCGGCATCTGCTATGCGCTCGGCTTCAGCCTGATGGACTCCTTGTTTATCGGCGCCGCACTCATGTTCTCCAGCACCATCATTGGTCTCAAGCTGCTGCCGACCACAGTGCTGCACCATCAGATCACTGGCGAATTGATGATCAGCATCCTGCTGTTGCAGGACGTGATTGCGCTGATCGTGCTGCTGATTATCGACATGCAGACCGGCGTCTTTTTCGGCAACGAAATCTTCCGTATGCTCATCGGCATGCCGGCTGTCGTCGGATTGTCCATGCTGCTGTATCGCTATGTCCTTAATCCCTTATTCTCCCGCTTTGACCAGATCCAAGAGTACGTCTTTCTGGTCGTCATCGGCTGGTGCCTGGGGATCGCAGAGGTCGCATCCTTCCTTGGTCTGTCCGTGGAATCCGGCGCTTTCATTGCCGGGGTCACGCTGGCCGCGAGCCCCATTTCGCAATACATCGCCGAAGTGCTCAAGCCGCTGCGCGATTTCTTCCTGGTGATTTTCTTCTTCTCGGTCGGCGCTGCCTACAACTGGCACGTGCTGTTCGATGTTCTGCTGCCCGCCACCTTGCTGGTGCTGTTCACGATGACGGTGAAGCCGTGGATGTTCCGCATACTGTTGCTGAAGATTGGAGAAAAGCCCACGCGCTCTCATGAAGTCGGCGTGCGTCTTGCCAACATCAGTGAGTTCTCTCTGCTGATCGCGGTCTTGGCGCTGACCGGCGGCGTGATCACTGAAGCGGCCTCCTTCGTCATCCAAACCGCAACGCTGATCACCTTCATCGCATCGTCTTACTGGATCGTGCTGTTCTATCCATCGCCGATGGCGATCTCGGACGAGTTGCGACAGTTATAGCGACGCTGTTCCCCGCCTCAATCTACGAATCCTTCGCATGAGCATGCGGCGCAACGTTTTCTACGCGCAGTCCGGCGGACCGACCGCCGTCATCAACGCCAGCGCTGCCGGCGTCATTGAGACCGCCCGAGCCAACCCAAAGCGTATCGGTCGCGTCTACGCCGGGCGCAATGGCATCCTTGGGGCGCTGACCGAAGATCTGATTGACGTCAACCGCGAAAGTGCGCGCACCATCGCAGCCCTGCGCCACACCCCGGGAGCCGCCTTCGGAACGTGCCGCTACAAACTCAAAGGCCTGGACGAAAACCGCGCGGAGTACGAACGCCTGATGGAAGTCTTCAAGGCGCACGATATCGGCTACTTCCTATATAACGGCGGCGGCGACTCACAAGATACCGCACGCAAAGTCGCGCAACTGGCGCGGCGACGCAACGCTCCGATCCGTTGCATCGGCATCCCGAAAACCGTCGACAACGACTTGCCGGTGACCGACAACTGCCCCGGATTCGGTTCGGTCGCCAAGTATGTCGCCACCTCCATTCGCGAAGCGGGCCTCGATGTCGCCTCGATGGCGGCAAGCTCCACCAAAGTCTTTATTCTGGAAGTCATGGGCCGCCATGCAGGCTGGAGCGCTGCGGCCGGCGGACCCGCCGCC
>RKRZ01000015.1 GCA_007571105.1 Gammaproteobacteria bacterium | reverse complement strand
ATTTGGAATACTCACTTATCGATTTCCACAGCGATGCACGCGGCATGCCCAAGAAAATGAAATCCCGACTCAAGGATGTGATGGAGACCGCCGGCGAAGACGGCCTCACCGATCTCATCCACTACTACGCAAGCCAGCAATAACGGCGGAGGATCCAGATTATGACTACATTGACTCGACGCGGATTCCTCAAGGCAACCGGTGGCGCTGCTGCCGTTGGCGCATTCGGGATTGGTTTTCCGCACATTGCTCTTGGCAACAATAAAAATGTCGTTGTCATTGGCGGGGGCGCCGGTGGCGCAGTCGCTGCCAAACAGGTGAAAATGGCAGACTCCAGCATCAATGTCACGCTGATCGAAGCGAATGATCACCATTACACGTGCTTCATGAGCAACGAGGTGATTGGTGGAGGTCGCGACATTGAAACCATCCGTCACGGTTATGACGGCCTTGCGGGACACGGCATCAATGTCGTTCATGCCAAGGCAACCGACGTGGATACGGACGGGCGGACGGTCACCACCGATGACGGCAGTACGCATGCTTATGATCGCCTAATTGTCAGCCCCGGCGTCGACCTGAAATTCGACGCAATCGAAGGATATGACGAAACAGCCGCTGAAGTCATGCCTCACGCCTGGAAGGCCGGACCGCAAACTGCCCTATTGCGCGAGCAACTGGAAGACATGGATGACGGGGGCACCTTCATCATCTGTCCGCCAGGGAATCCGTTCCGCTGCCCTCCGGGACCGTATGAACGGATCTGCCAGGTGGCTCACTACTTCAAAGAGAACAAGCCGAAATCCAAAATCCTGGTACTCGACGCCAAAGACAAGTTTTCCAAGATGGGCTTGTTCACCCAAGGTTGGGAGCGTCGCTACGACGGCATGATTGAATGGGTCTCCGGCACCGATACGGCCGGCGGCATTGCTTCGATTGATACGAGTACGATGTCTGTGACCACGGAGTTCGGCGACACGCACAACGGTGCAGTGATCAATGTCATCCCTCCGCAACACGCAGGTCAGATTGCGCACACGGCCGGCTTGACCGATGACTCAGGCTGGTGTCCGGTGCACTTAGGCACCTTTGAATCCAAACTGGTTCCGGGCGTTCACGTGATCGGCGATGCCAGCATCGCCACCGGATTGCCAAAATCCGGCTATGCTGCGAATTCGGAAGCCAAGGTATGCGCCGCGGCTGTCGTCGCCATGCTGGCGGACGCGGAACCGGGAACTCCCTCCTACGTCAACACTTGCTACAGCCTAATTGCACCCGATTACGGCATCTCCGTTGCCGCCGTCTACCGGCTCAACGCGGATGCCAGCAAGATTGACAAGGTGGCCGGAGGCTTGACGCCTTCGGATGCCTCCGACGAGATGTTGCAGCGGGAAGTGCAATACGCTTATAGTTGGTACAACAATATCGTCGCAGACATGTTCGCCTGACCCGAAACACGGCGGGCTCCCCCCGCCATCACACCCAAAGCGGGGGCCCCAGTGCCCCCGTTTTTTGTATCCTTCGCACTATGCTTCCTGCACCCTCGGCTCCCCCACCCGGACACTCTCTGGACTGCGGCCGCTTGTATGGGTCCTCGCTGACCTTGGCCATTGCGCAACTGGCCAAACAATCCCAATCCCCTTTGTTGGTGCTGACTCCGGACATTGCAAGTCAGGATCGGCTGATTGCCGAATATGAGTTTTTCTCAAATGCCGAAGCGCCCGCGTTTTCCCGGACTGGGAGACATTGCCCTACGACTTAAGTTCACCACACAGCGAAATCATCTCGCAACGTCTGCAAGTGCTCAATCAGCTGCAAGCCGACACGCCGCCCGAGATTCTGGTCGTGGCCGCGCCCACAGCCTTGTTGCGCCTGTGCCCCAAAGATTATCTGCAGGAACGTTCCGTAACCCTGGAAGTCGGCATGCGCACTGAGATTGAACAGTTGCGCCAAACTTTGGCCGCAGCGGGATACCGGGCGTGCTCCCCTGTCATGGCTCCGGGTGAATACGCCGTACGCGGCTCGGTTGTCGATGTCTTTCCGATGGGAGCCCTCAACCCGTGCCGACTGGATTTCCTGGACGACGAGTTGGAATCCATCCGACCCTTTGATGCCGAACGCCAGATCTCCGAAGGCAGGCTTGATTCCGTGACGATACTGCCCGGGAGAGAATTTCCTCTTACTGAGGATGCCATCGAACGGTTCCGAGATAACTTTCGCCACGCGTTCGAACAAAACCCGGCCGAAAGCCTTGTCTACCGAAATATCAGTGACGCCATCGTCCCCACTGGCATTGAATACTACTTGCCGTTATTCTTCAATGAAACCGCTACGCTGTTTGGCTACCTCCCACAAGATACATTGATTCTCTGCCTGCATGGCGTTGAACAGGCACTGCAGCAGACTCGCGAGGATGCTGAAGAACGTAGGAGTGCGCGACGGGCAGACCTGGAACGTCCCCCATTGCCAATAGAGACTCTGTATTTGAGCGAAGAGGAATGGAATCACTCACTCGGACGCTTTTCACGAATGAATTTTGGCAGTCTTGAAATCGAGGAGCAAACCTCACGCGAGTGTTTCAATTACCCCACTCGTGCATTGCCGGAATTGCGCATCCGGCCGGAAAATGAAGAACCGGCACGATCTTTGCGTCATTATCTGACCGAGACGGAATGCCGAATTCTGTTTACTGTCCAGTCACTCGGACGTCTGGAGCAACTACAGGAACGCCTGGCAGGACTCAGCATCAAAGTGCGCAAGCTGGACGGTTGGGATGCGTTCTGCGACTCCGACACCACATTGGCACTGGCTGTGGCTGACCTTGAAGATGGCTTCGAGTTGCATGAAGCGAAACTTGCCGTCATCCCGGAAGGCCGACTATTTCCATTCCGCCCGCCACAGCAACACCGCCGCAGCCGCAGCAGCAAGAGCCTGAAGGCACTACTGTCAGAACTTTCAAATCTGCAAATTGACTCACCCGTGGTCCACGAGGATTATGGGGTGGGCCGCTACCGCGGGCTAGAGAAGCTCGACATCGACGGCATTCTCCACGAATTCCTGTGCATCCAATACGCCGGCACGGACAGCCTGTATG
>RKRZ01000132.1 GCA_007571105.1 Gammaproteobacteria bacterium | reverse complement strand
CGACTGACTTTCTCCGGCATCGGCATTTATCGCCCCCAATTGTTCGAAGCCTGTGTGCCGGAAGCGTTCCCGCTCGCACCCCTTCTACGCGAAGCAATGGGCAATGGCCGAGTCAGTGCGGAGCACTATTCCGGCTGCTGGATCGATGTCGGCACTCCTGAACGGCTGAAACTCGCCCGCGAACATGCGGCGAATACAGCGAAACGTCCCACCTAAATCTATAATGTTGCAGCCAACACATCGCGGCGCGCCCTCGCCGATCTCCGCCCATGCCCCAGACTCTGTACGACAAGCTGTGGGACGACCATGTCGTTCGTGTCGACGAAGACGGCATCGCCTTGCTGTACATCGATTGTCAGTTGGTCCACGAAGTCACTTCTCCGCAAGCCTTTGAGGGCCTGCGACTGGAAGGCCGCACGCCCTGGCGGGCCGACAGCATTGTCGCCGTTGCCGATCACAACGTCCCAACCGAACCCGGCATCGAAGAAATCGCTGATCCCACTTCCCGCCACCAGATCGAGACGCTGGATGCAAACTGCGCTGAATTCGGGCTTCTGGAATTCCCCATGGGGAACCCGCGTCAAGGCATCGTCCACGTAATCGGCCCGGAATTGGGCGTCACCCTCCCGGGCATGACTATCGTCTGCGGTGACTCGCATACTTCCACGCATGGAGCCCTGGCAACGCTGGCCTTCGGGATTGGCACGTCGCAGGTGGAGCATGTGCTGGCCACCCAATGCCTGCCGGTGCGCAAGTCTGAAAACATGCTGATCCGGCTGGAAGGCACGCCGCCTGCCGGCATTACCGCCAAGGATATGGCGTTGGCCCTGATTGGCCGTATCGGAACCGCCGGAGGCACCGGCTGCGCGATTGAATTCTCTGGATCTGCCGTCGAACAACTGAGCATTGAGGGTCGCATGACCCTGTGCAACATGGCCATCGAGGCCGGTGCGCGTTCGGGAATGGTGGCCGTGGACGACACCACACTCGCCTATGTGCAGGACCGCCCTTATGCCCCCACGGGCAACACCTGGAAGGATGCCGAAAAACAATGGAGGGACTTGCGCAGCGACAGCGACGCGGTGTATGCCCGCGCGGTCGTCGTACATGCGAATGAGCTGGCCCCGCAGGTCACCTGGGGGACCTCCCCGGAGATGGTCGTGTCAATCGATGCCTCCGTTCCAAAACTCTCGGACATTCCAGACCCCGCACAAGCGCGTGATGCAGAAAACGCCTTGGATTACATGGGCTTGCATGGGGGTGAGGCCATCACGGATCTGGAGTTGGACTGCGTATTCATCGGTTCGTGCACGAACGCCCGAATCGAGGATTTGCGCGCGGCGGCCGATGTGGTGCGCGGACGCACCCGCGCCAAACGCGTGCGCCAGGCCCTGGTCGTGCCCGGCTCCGGACAGGTCAAGGCCCAGGCGGAAGCGGAAGGGTTGGATCAGATTTTTGTGGATGCGGGATTTGAATGGCGAGAGCCTGGCTGTTCGATGTGCCTGGCCATGAACGCCGACCGACTGGAGCCCAGAGAACGCTGCGCCGCCACTTCCAACCGGAACTTCGAAGGACGCCAGGGACAAGGCGGCCGCACGCATCTGGTCAGCCCGGCAATGGCGGCGGCGGCGGCCTGCGCCGGCCATTTTGTTGATGTGCGGAACTACCTGTCATGAAGCCCTTCACCCAACACCGGGGAATTGTTGCGGCCCTCGACCGCGCCAACATCGACACCGACTCCATTATCCCGAAGCAGTACCTAAAATCCGTCGCGCGCACTGGATTTGGACCCAACCTGTTCGATGACTGGCGTTATCTGAGTCCGGGGGACCCGCAAAGCGACCACTCCAAACGCCCCTTGAATCCGGACTTCGTGCTGAACCAGGCACGATACCAGAATGCCAGCGTGCTTCTGACCGGAGCCAATTTCGGCTGCGGGTCTTCTCGAGAACATGCTGTCTGGGCCTTTCTGGATGCCGGCTTCCGGGCCATTGTGGCGCCGACTTTTGCCGACATCTTCGACACCAATGCCGCCAAATGCGGCTTGCTCACAGTGTGCCTGCCAGACGAGGTCGTGCGCGCAATGATGGATGAAGTCAGTGCTACGGAAGGTGCGCAACTGGACATCGACCTGCAGGAGCAGACCGTGCGCACCGATTCAGGCGAAACCCACACTTTCGATATTGATCCGCAACGCAAACGCTGCCTGCTCGAAGGATTGGATGACATTGCCTTGAGCCTTCAGCATGCGGAACTGATTCGCCAGTTCGAAGCCGAGCGCCGCACTCGTGCGCCCTGGCTGTTTGATCGCTTCGGAACCCGATCATGAGCCGCGTCTTGTTATTGCCGGGCGATGGCATCGGCCCGGAAATCATGGCGGAAGCACGCAAGGTTCTGGACTGCCTCAATGCGAACGGCGCAAACATTGAAATGCAGGAAGCCCTGGTGGGCGGCGCTGCCGTAGATGCCCATGGAGATCCCCTACCCGACGATACCCTGGCGCAGGCTCGCGAGTCAGATGCCATTCTGTTGGCTGCCGTCGGTGCGCCGCGCTACGACACGGACAATCGCGCCTTGCGCCCTGAAACCGGCCTTCTGCGCCTGCGAAAGGAGCTCGGGTTGTATGCCAACCTGCGCCCGGCAACCCTATATCCAGGCATGGCTGATGCTTCAAGCCTGAAACCTGAAGTGCTCGCGGGCCTCGATGTGCTGATCGTGCGGGAATTGACCGGCGGGCTGTATTTCGGCGAGCCACGTGAACTGGCATTGAACCAAAATCCCCGCCATGCCCGCAATACGATGGTGTATGACGAACATGAGATTGCGCGCATTGCGCGCACCGCCTTTGATGCAGCGCAGCTGCGTCGTCAACGTGTCTGCTCGGTAGACAAGGCGAACGTGCTGGAAGTCTCGGAACTATGGCGCACGGTGGTCGAGGAAGTCGCCAGGGACTACTCGGACGTCGCGTTATCGCATATGTACGTGGATAATGCCGCCATGCAACTCGTCGCCCAACCCACTCAATTCGATGTCGTGCTGACCGGCAATCTGTTCGGCGACATCCTGTCCGACATTGCTGCACAACTGACCGGCTCCATCGGC
>RKRZ01000134.1 GCA_007571105.1 Gammaproteobacteria bacterium | reverse complement strand
AAGGTCGAATTCCTGTGCCCGGCCTTCCTCGGCAACGCCGAGCAGAACGGGCAATGGCGAACTCCGCCGTTCAAGGCGCTGCTGCGGCAATGGTGGCGGGTAGTCTGGTGGGCGAAAAATTCATCGCAAGGCGTTTGCGAGATGCGCAAGGCCGAAGCAAAGCTGTTTGGTGCAGCGACCGACCATGGAGCCCGAGGGGGGGCTACAGGCAGGAGCCAGGTCCGCTTGCGCTTGAGCCATTGGGGAGAAGGCAAACTGAACGAACAGGGGTGGGGCGAAAAGGATATTGGCTTCATCGATCACAGCAAAAAAACCAGAACTAAGATACCGCATCCTGAGGTGAGCATGGAGGTAGGGCCATTGCTCTACCTGGGCTATGGCCCACTAGTTGTAGGAGAGAAAGTGGGAAATAACACTCTTAAAGAATATCCGACCTTACTAAAAAAGGGGAAGGCGGCTATCAACGCAGGAGAATCGGCGATTCTATCGATTGCCGTTACCTCCTCATGCGATCAGGATATCAAGGACATCCAGGCCGCATGTAAATTGATCGATCTTTATGGAACCCTGGGTGGCCGCAGCCGCAATGGCTGGGGATCATTCCGTTTTTCTCAAGTAAGACCTAAGTCAGAATCAGATGACACATCATCGCCGCCAGCCGAATTGCCAGATTATTTTCTTGACTGGACGTCTGCGTTATCCCTCGATTGGCCTCACGGGATTGGCAAAGATGAAGACGATAAGGCGCTGATCTGGGAGACCGGCCCTCACGGAGACTGGGAATCAGTCATGCGAGAACTTGCAGAAATCAAAATCGGTCTGCGGACCGGGGGGTTCAAGTTCAAAAGTGGCGGGCCACACAAACAACCACAAGATCGTCACTGGCTATCCTACCCTGTTACAAATCATCCTGTTGCAGATTGGAAAAGAAAAGGAAGGCGTCTCCCCAATAGCCTGCGCTTCAAATTGCGCCGCAATGATGATGGGAAATTGCGGGGCGTGATCTTCCATATGCCTTGCAAACCGCGATGGGTTAATGATCAAAGCCACACGAAGTCGATGAAGTGCGTCTGGCAAAAAGTCCACAGCTTTCTCGATGAAAATACAAAGCTTCGTAGGGTGTCAAAATGAACAGCAAGATCTGGCAAACCAAGCTCCATACTCGCATTCATGCGGCTGAAAAGGCCTTCGCGCTGCTCGGAGACTCGGACTCCGACCCCGCCCCGCTGTCCGGCAAGCTCGACAAGCAAGTTTTGCAGGACGCCGCCCCCCTCGCCGAACGCGCAGACAAATGGGCCGCCGCCTCCGACCGGCCACGCTGGCCGACACGCAATGGCGATGGTGACTCCAATATCTCGCAAATCGCCGATTCAGCCAACAAGCTCGACTGGGCACGGCAGGCCGTTCTGCTCCACCCGCTATCCGGCGACAAGATCGACCTTGGCGATATCGGTTCCAGCACTATCGAGCAATGCAGGCTTGAACATTTTGAAAACCTGATCGTGCACAACGATGCAAGCGCGCCAGACTGGCAAAAAACACTGCTGGCCTATTGGCGTTTTGGCCCCGAGCTTCAGAATGGCAAAGGCAATCGCGTTTTGCGCGCGCTATGGCCCTTGCTCCCGGCCGACAGCCGAACGCCAGACCAATCGATTTGGGACCATCTCGACACCACCTCGGCCTTCGCCGGCGCTTTCGCGGCCGATGAAGGGAATGAGAATGAGGAGGGCCAGGCAGCGCTGCTCGCGCTTTCCATCGGCCCCGTGCAGCCATTCATCGCCGCTGCCCGCTCAACGTCAGACCTGTGGGCAGGGTCGCACTTGCTTGCGCGCCTGTCCTGGCAGGCGATGCAGGTCGTCTGCAATCAACTCGGCCCCGACGCGATTCTCTTCCCCCGCCTGCGCGGCATCCCCCAGGTCGACCTCTGGCTGCTCCGTGAATGCGGCTTGCCCCGTGAGTTGTTCGAGGGCTGTGAATGGACCAAGGAAAAGACCGATGCCAACCCACTGTTCAACGCCGCTTTGACAAACCGCTTCGTCGCCGTCGTTCCGGCTTGGAAGGCGGCAAAGCTCGCTGATAAAATCGCCGAGAGCGTACGAGGTTGGTTCCAGTCTCATGGGGAAGATGTGGTTGATCGTCTATTGAAAGAGGCCAAGGATAAGGATAAGCTTCAGGGCAAGGGCGATACCTACGCTCACAAGCAGATGTGCGAACAGCTCCAAGGCTTCCCCGAAGTGCATTGGGCTGCCGTGCCGTTTTCCCTGGTGCAAGACCAACAAGGCGAGGGTGGGGGACAGCAGCTTGACACTGCCAAATTGTCTAAGGCCATGGCGCCATTTTTTGGCACCAGCGAGGGTGAAGACCCCGGATTCCTCGGCTCGCCGGAATGGAAGGCATTGCAGCAGGAGCTGAAGTGGAACGATGGCACTTTGTTCCACTCCCCCAGCCCTGGAGTCCTATACCCAGCGATATGCGACCTGGCCGAACGAGTTCTCGCCGCCGCCAAGGCCGTCAGACCGTTCGGCCAAACCAGGCAAGGGGGCTATCGCTGCTCGTTGACCGGTGAAACCGAATGGCTGACCACCGACTCAAGCCAGCTCGAAAAGCCGTACCGAGGTGGGAACGATACCCTATGGGCGAAAATCCGCAGCAACAACCGATCTTGGGCAAAAGAGGGCGAACATCTCGGTGCCTTGCCGGCAATCAAGCGAACATGGCCGACACTCTTCAAGGAAGAGGTCGACAAGGCGCTGGTATTACCGAAGGAGGAAGAGTCGAGTACGGTTCAGAGATTTGTCGTTTCCACCCCCGTCATGGCATTGGCGCACCAACTGGAAGGATGGCTGAAAGAGAATAAAGGGCGCAGCAAAGATCTGAAAAAAGATCTGGAAAAAGAGTTGAAAAATAAAAAAATCAAGCCGGTTGCCTTGCCAAGAAAGCTGCGGCGAATGCCTAAAAGTTCAATCGGGGCCGAGAATTGCGCCAGAATTGCCGCCTTGCACAATTGCGCCAGAATTGCCGCCTTGCTCAATGATGTCAGGGATGGCGAAGACGAAGAGGAAAGGCAGCGAGTCGAACGCTTGGTTGCCAGAGAGCTCGCAGGCAACGACGACTCGACGCCGCTCGAGAAGTATTACGCACTCATCATGCTCGACGGCGACAAGATGGGAGCGATTCTCTCTGGCGATCACGAAGGCAGCAAGATTTCGTATGCCGAAAGCTTCCATCCGCAAATTCGCGAGCCATTCCGTTACGGCAGCAAGGAGCATGAAGCGATCGGTCGCTACGGCGAGCAGAAACGCGCCGTGTCGCCTGGCCGGCATCTGGCGATTTCTGCCGCCTTGAATGATTTTGCTTTGCGCGTCGTTCCGGAAATCGTTGAGGGGCAACATTTGGGCCGCGTGCTCTATGCGGGCGGCGACGACGTGCTCGCCATGCTGCCCGTTGCCGACATGCTTGCGACGATGCAGTGGCTGCGGAAGGCCTACAGCGGCACCTCACTAGACGGTGAGCAAGAATCGATCGACTGGAAGTCTGTTCTCGAAAGTCACGGTAGCGACGACGGTGACCAGAAGAGCAGGCCGCGTTGCAGTGGCGGGTTCGCATTCTTGCCGGGCCGTTCTGGTCGCCCGCCTCGCCTGATGCGAATGATGGGCCGCGGCGCGACCGCGAGCTGCGGTGCCGTAATCGCTCACTACCAAACGCCTCTCGCAGTGGTTTTGCGCGAGTTGCGAGCTGCCGAGCAGCGCGCCAAGAACGAAGGCGGCCGGGATGCCTTCAGCATCGCCGTGCTGAAACGCTCCGGCGCACCCTTGCGCTTGACCGGGAACTGGGTAATGTCAGGGAAGTGCGCTGACCCGGTGCAACCACTCGATCTGCTGGGCGATCTCCGCGAATTTCTCCAGGCGCCTGGGGTGTCAAGGGGTACCACACACCATTGCCTGGAATGGCTGCGCGACCTGCCCGAAACCATCGACAGCGACATGCTGGAAAAGCTCTTTGCCCTCCAGCTTGCCAGACAAGTCAGCCCGGGATGTGAGCAAAAGGGAGAAGTGCCAGGCATCGCCAAGGACCTGGCAACACTTGCCCTTGCCCAGCCCCAGGCAGAAGGAGAATGGCAGGGCTGGCTCGAAAATTTCCTCAATGTGGCAGAATTCCTCGCCAGAGAGGTCAGGATGCCCCACGAGCAGGAGAATCAAGAAAAGTGAACGCGAATCTTGCAGCGAATGGCAGCACCGGGATAGCCCGATGCACAGCATGGCGAGGGCTTGCGCTGTGACAGTCAGCGTTTTCATCGAGCCCTTCGACGTGCTGTTCCTTCGCGGCAACAAGCTTTTTGGCGCCTCGGGAAGCTATGGCGAAAGCCTCGTGCTGCCATGGCCCTCGGTCCCAGCGGGCGCCATCCGCTCGGCCTTGCTCGCAAGCAAAGGTCACGATCTTGGCGAATTTGCGAGGAGCGAGATCAAAGACGACCCGGAGCTCGGCACGCCAGAATCGCCACAATCAGGCACCTTTCGGCTGAGCGGATTCCACCTCGCGCGGCGCTTCGTTGACGGGCGCATCGAGAGGCTCTATGCGGCACCGGCCGATTTGAGCGCTACCGAAGAGAACGGCCGCACGATTATTCGCAGGATGCAGCCCAAGTCCATTTGCAACTCGCTTCAGTCTTCCTGCACCACGCCCCAGCTCGCAGTGCTCGCCGAACAGGAACGCAGCAAGCCGCAAACCGGCTACTGGCTTCCGCAAGAGCAATGGACGTGCTATCTTCGTGGTGAAGACCTCAAGGAGGATCAGCTCTTGCGAGCAGAAGACCTCTGGAAAATCGACGAACGCGTGGGAATCGCACTTGATCCGACGACGCGCCGAGCCGCCGATGGCCAGCTTTTTTCCATGCAGGCAGTCGCCTTGCACAAGGCCGAGCACCAGCACGGTTCGGCGAGCGATTACAGCGTAGGCTTCCTGGCAGATATTTCGGGTGCCGAACTGCCTGAACAAATGCTGCTCAGGTTTGGCGGCGACGGCAGAGCCGCGCAGGCGACGAGGCAAGAGCACGAAGCCCCCGAAGCCCCCGACGAATGCGATTATCAATCTTTGCTCGAGTCCCAAAAATGCCGCCTGATCCTGACCTCTCCCGGCCTGTTCGAGGACGGCTGGATGCCAACGGGCGTCAAGAAGGAAAAAGATGGAAGCAGCCTGCGCTTCGAGCTCGGCGGCGTAAAGGCCAGGCTCGTTTGCGCGGCGGTTCCCCGAACTGAAGTCGTGTCGGGTTTCGATGTCGCCAAGCGCCGCCCCAAGCCCGCGCAACGCGTCGCCCCCATCGGCAGCGTGTACTGGCTCGATGAACTCGAAGCAAGTAAGAAAGCCCTGCGCGGACTTGCGGAACAGGGCCTTTGGTCCGGCCCGGAGGCAGAAGATCCCAGCAGGAGCGTCGAAGGTTTCAATCGCTTCACTTTTGCCAAATACTGATTCGAATTGGAGCAGGACAACACGATGTTTCAGAAGAAAGCCGCGATATTTTTCTACACCGTCAGCCCCGTACACATGGGAGTAGGCACAGCGGTGGGAATCGTTGACAACCCCATCCAGCGCGAGCGCCACACAGGTCACCCCTGTTTCGCAGGCTCCGGCATCAAGGGTGCCGTCCGGCACGGTTTTGCAAGCCTGGGTGGCGATGATTCATTGAAACACGAACTGTTTGGTCCGGATTCAGAGTCAAGCGCCAAGGAAGACTCAAGCGCCAGCAAGAAGGGTCTTTACGCGGGAGCGCTAAGCTTCGGTGACGCGCAGATCGTCTTGTTCCCAGTGCGCAGCTTGCGAAAAGGATACGTCTACGCGACCTGCCCCCAGGCACTCGCGCGGACGCAGCGCCTGCTCGGTCAACTGGGGATCAAGGTTAACTGGGAGATTTCTTCCTTGCAGGTTGGCGAAGGAGAATGCCTGCTCGTCGATAAGGAACTAATATCATCAGAGAACAGGCTGCACCTCGAGGTTTTCGAGTACACCGTTGCGAACAACAGTGACAGTGACGAAGATAAGAAAAATAAGGAAAAACTGAAAAATATCGCCAACGATATTGCCGAAAAAGCGATTGGAAAATCCAATTGTCAGAAATTTTTCCGAGACAAGCTTGCAGAGCACATCGTCGTGCTTTCGGATACCGATTTTGGTTATTTTGTCGAACATGCAACCATCGTCGAGCCCCATGTCCGAATTGACGATATCACTGGCGCCGCCTCCAGCGGCGGTTTGTTCCACACCGAGAATCTGCCTCCCGAATCAATCCTCGTCGCGCCGCTGCTCATCGGCAATTCAAGAAAGCCAAATTCAAGAAAGCCAGGTGATGAAGAAAACAACGGGGAGGAGCATGACGCCGATTGGGCGTTTGAGAAAATCAAAGTCATTGATGAAAAATGCTTGCAGCTCGGTGGCGACGCCACCACCGGTCGTGGCCTTGTGGTCGCGCGCATTATTCCAGGAGAGTCCGCAGATGGCCAAAGAAACTCTTGAACAGCGTCGGGCTCGCGACGCATGGGAGAAAAGTGCAAAATACAAAAAAGAGCATGCCGATATTGCCAAAGGGCTTCCGGCACTCATCATGAACAGTGGATTGATGCAGGCCATGGCATTCATGCATGACAAGGGTGGCGCTCGCGAAGAAATTGCTGCTGATTTGCGGCAATGGCTATGCGAGCAATGCGGAGTTCCGCGTTGTTTCAAAGATCATATGGAATGCTTGTTCAAGAAGAACTCACAAGACTTCCAGCAAATAACCTTGGAATCACTCGCATGGCTGAAGTGGCTCAAGTTGATGGCTTCAGCGCGACAGCAGGAGAAATAGAATGCCGGTTGCTGCAGTCCCTGAATACCTAGGCAGTAAATTTTCGGACTCTTCGCCAGGGTTGCGCTTCGGCATGTATTTGAAACTATGGGGGATCTATGATAATGATAGAGAGGAAAGAACATGGGACACTAAAGATCGAAAGTATAATGAAAAAAAAGGAGAATATGAGCTAGATGAAAATAAAGATGATGCGATTCAACAGAGTATCTCTCTGAAAGGAAGTGGTGACTTTGTCAAAGAAATCATCTCGCGACAGCGATGCCTATTTGCTAAAATAGAAGATGGAAATAAGCTTTTTCTCCATGGCAACTCTGTGGCTCCTTTCACCACAGGTCTCGGCAAAGAGCATCCCCTAGAAAACGGTTTCTCGTTCCTGGCTCCTTACGAGATTCCTTATCTTCCTGGCAGCGGCGTAAAAGGAGTAATTCGTCGCGCTGCCGAGGAGCTTGCCCACAAAGACTATCGAATTGAGGGAGTCGATACAAAATGGACGCTTCCCGACGTATGGCGACTATTCGGATTTGAGCCATGGCTTGCTCATAAAAAAAATCAGGATGAGGTGGAGAGGTGGGAAAAATTCATCGATGGATTTGACGTCAAAAGGGAACAAATAGATCCGTATCTTCGCGAAAGATTCGGGGAAAATTCAAGCAAATTCAAGGATCTAAAACATATCCTTGACCATGCGAAGAAAAAAAAGTCTTGTCATGAGTTGCTAAAGCAGCCAGACTTGCAAATCTGCGGTGCCTTGTCATTTTGGGATGTTATCCCAGAGCTCAGAAAACTTGAAATTGAAATAATGACGCCTCATCAAAGCCATTATTACCGAAAGAGAGAATCTCCTCACGATTCTGGCTCTCCTAACCCTATCGGTTTCTTGGCTGTTCCGCCAGGCAGCAGATTTACGTTCCATGTGATCCGTGATCCATCAGTGAATCTGAATGGCCTCTCGAAACCTTGGAAAGAATTACTCGAAGAAGTGTTTGAACGTGCTTTCGAATGGTGTGGATTTGGTGCCAAGACATCAGTTGGCTACGGAGCCATGGAAAGAGATAAAAGCATTGAAGGAAAACTGAAAACCGAAGGCAATAGAAAAAAAGTTGAAGCTGAAAGGAAGAAAGCTGAAGCTGAAAGGAAGAAATCTTTGCCTGAATGGAGGCGGTATATAGAAGAAGCGCTAGCGAGCAGAACGGATAAAAACCAACGCGAAACAACAACGATTTTCTTGTTAATCGAGAAAGAGAAATTACAGGTACAGGAATCCATCAAAGAAAAGATAATAGTCGAATGGCTGGATCCGGAAATGCGTAAAGAGCTTTCTTCCATAAAAGGCAATGCAAGGAAAAAGGCGCAAGCAAGGATGGGTAAGGTTAAAAAATGGGTTTCGGAATATAACCAGGCGGAATCTCCACCAGATCATGGCGGTGAAGGAACATTGTGACATTCGTCTTCATAGGTGAAGCGATCTGCCCTTTGAATGATTATATAGCATGGTATAGAGGATTAGGGCTATGGGGATTATTGAAACATTTGTGGAAAATACATTTGTACAATTTATTGACATATTAATTGGTTTACTTGCCAGTTTTCTCGCCGCGATATTTTCTGGTATAAACTGGTGGAATAATCGCAAGAAAAAAGAACGTGATGAAGGAACAATTGACGTGATTCTAGAGTGCGCTGACTATGAAGAAAATCATCGAATTCCGGTTCCCCTGACTCGGGGCGCTCTCAGTCGTGCCGAACTGTTTGGCCTCATCGGCAGCGTACCAAGGATGGACGGGAAGAAATTTTTCAAGATCAATGAGTTATTGAAAAATAAATTTTGGGAAGAGAAATTCAAACCAGTTTTCAAGGGAGATGAATCGACTTTGTACATCTCATGCACCAAGGAGGAGTACAAGCAGTTCGATATATGTGAAAATCGCGAGAGGGAGCAATCGCTAGAGGAAAAATCGGCTAAAGGGGAAAATCATGAGGGAACAGTTAAGGTGATTCTTGAATGCGGTGATTATGGGAAAAATTATCCAATCCCTGTGCCTCTCATTCGGAGCGCTCTCAGTCGCGCCGAACTGTTTGGCCTCATCGGCAGCATACCAACGGTGGGCGGGAAGAGATTTAAGATCAATGAGTTATCAGAGGCCGAGTTTTGGGAAGAAAAATTTAACCCAGTTTGCGCGGGAGATGAGTCTACTTTGCGCATCTCATGCACCAAAGAAGAGTACGATCAGTTTGACTTCCCTGAATGATCGTCAAACACGCCAATCCATGTGGAGCAGGATGCGTATCTTGCTCCCATTGAAGCATTTGAAGCGCTGATTTTGGAAGAGAGGGTGCGGGCGACTATAGCCGCACCCTTGCCGCTTCAGCAAAGCTTTTCGCGGCAGCCCTCGCCATGCACAAGTGGGCCAGGCTTTCTTTTTCGGGCCGGGCTCACTGTGCTTGGGGCACCAGTTCAGCTTCGCGAGTGCCTGCGCCTGCAAATAAAGGCTCCGCTTGAGGCGATGAGACAACGCGCCGGTGGTTTGTCGCTGCCTCCATGAACCCCCCGGGTTCCCAACCGGGCCGCCTTGCGATCACCGCCGGATTCTTTTTCCTCAGTTTGTGTCGGCGCCGTTTCCGCTACCACTTAACGGAACTCAGTCGGATTTGCTGTCCAAGGCGCTTAGCTCACGCTTGTCAGAACCGATTCGACTCCGGGCAGCTTGACCGACTCGCCAAGCTGGCGCCACTTGCCCGCATAGCCGCGCTCAGGCATTCGCACCAGCGCACAGCGGCCTCGGCAGGCAATCATGCCTGTCACCACCGAGCAGCCCCTCGGCAAGCAGTTTCTCAATCCCATGCCAACCAGCCCACCCCGTCAGCAGGAAAAGTCAACTCCCCCGGAAAAATGAGGCCCCCGCGAAACGCGGGGGAATGCCATTGGAATCTCGGCGAGATACACCGGGCAAACAGAGGTCTCAATGAGGCCCCCGCGAAACGCGGGGGAATGCCCTGGATTTTTATGATACCAATCTACTATGAGTGCTTTGTCTCAATGAGGCCCCCGCGAAACGCGGGGGAATGCGAGTCAGCAGCAACCAAGAAACTGTCCGGCGAGATAGTCTCAATGAGGCCCCCGCGAAACGCGGGGGAATGCCGCCTTCTTTGCTGTTGATCAACAGGGAAGTCAGATCGTCTCAATGAGGCCCCCGCGAAACGCGGGGGAATGCCATGAAACAAACCGGTGGACGGGTGGCCCAATGGATGTCTCAATGAGGCCCCCGCGAAACGCGGGGGAATGCGGGGATCGATCTGCAGGCCGGGTACCGGTCGGCGCGTCTCAATGAGGCCCCCGCGAAACGCGGGGGAATGCCGATGCGGCCATCCGCGGCGGCGAGGCCATCCGGGCCGTCTCAATGAGGCCCCCGCGAAACGCGGGGGAATGCCAGTGCCCTCTGCAGGCCGCGCCGTGCTTGGCTTTCGGCGTGCGACTTCGAGCGCTGTGGGTGGAAGGTACTGGAATTCGGCTTCGAGGTCAAATCGTGTCGGCGCGGGAGCAGGGATCGCATTGTCTTGATGTGGGTTTTCGTCTTGCGAGCGCTGTGTTGGCGGAATGTGCCGGTCGGGTGCCTGCAACGTCCTGTCTTGTGTGGCGTTTCGGGCCATGGCGAGCCCGATGGCGCTGCGCGGGACTGGAGCGCTCGCAAAGCGTCGGCGAAAAGCTTGGCGGGAGGGTTCGCGTTCACAGGTCTTTCCGGTGTCAATGCCATGGGTGAACCC
>RKRZ01000148.1 GCA_007571105.1 Gammaproteobacteria bacterium | reverse complement strand
AATTGAAGGCGTTGCCCATAGAGACTCTGTTGCAGCGACGCCAGGAGCGATTGCTCGGGGTGGGGGTGTTCAATCGTGAGTGACTCAAGATTCGTCGTTATGGAGGCGCTGGACGCTTTCGCGCAACGCTGTCCGGATGCGCAAGACTGGTGGGTGGCGTACAGCGGCGGATTGGATTCAACAGTGCTGTTGCATGCCGCAATGGTCACCGCACGCAAGACGGGTGCGAGCGTTCGTGCCGTGCATGTCAATCACGGCTTGCAGGCGGCGGCGGAGGCGTTCGAGCAGCACTGCGTGTCGGTATGCGCCCAGTGGGACGTCCCACTCGAATGTCGGCGCTGCACCCTGAATCGAGAGGCGGGGCAAAGTCGACAGGCGCAGGC
The DNA here is from genome assembly GCA_007571105.1 of Gammaproteobacteria bacterium. Taxonomy (GTDB): domain Bacteria; phylum Pseudomonadota; class Gammaproteobacteria; order Poriferisulfidales; family Poriferisulfidaceae; genus Poriferisulfidus. The sequence goes on along the minus strand of RKRZ01000148.1, from coordinate 10,287 downwards.
CCGCGACGCGCGCTATCGGATCCTGCGGGAATATGCGCAGCCCCGCGCGGCGGTGCTGCTGGCGCATCATCAAGATGATCAGGCCGAGACCGTACTGTTGCAATTGTTGCGTGGCGCAGGCCCGGACGGAGCCGCCGGCATGGCGGAAGTTTGCGCTTTTGGAGAAGCGTCCCTGGCGCGCCCGTTGCTGGGCCTTTCTCGTTGCGAGATTGAAGCCTACGCGGTTAGCCATCAATTGCCGTTCATTGAAGATCCGAGCAATCAGGAGGTGCAGTACGATCGGAATTTTCTGCGCCGTGAAATTGTGCCGCGGCTGCACGAACGCTGGCCTCAGGCGTCTGCGACTCTGTCCCGGGCCGCAAGCCATGCCGCCCATGCCTCTCGCCTGCTGAGCGAGCGGGCGCAGGAAGATTTGGAGCGCTCCGACGGCATGTCCGTCGCCTATCTGGAGTCCTTGTCGGAAGACCGTGCACTCAATTTGTTGCGCTACTGGATTGGTTGGCAAGGCCACCCTCGGCCAAGCGAGCGGCGCTTGCGGCATTGGCTACGGATTATCAGTTCGGCGGCTCCGGATCGCGTGCCTGTGGAATCGTTTGTGGACTATGAACTGCACCGTTGGCGGGGGCGCCTTTATCTTTCTGCCAAGGCGCCGCAGATTTCTGCGGGACAGGTCTGGCATTGGAGGCGCGGGAAAGAATTGGAGTTGCCGGAATTGGGAATGCGCCTGAGTTGGGACGAGCTGACGGCGCAGATGTCACAAGTTCCTGATTCGGATGTGGACGTGCGTCTGAGGGTGGGCGGCGAGTGTTGCCGACTGGTTGGTCATCGGCACCGACGTCCCTTGAAAAAACTGCTGCAGGAAGCCGGTGTGCCGCCGTGGCAGCGCAACCGGATCCCGCTGATCTACCAGGATGCGCAACTCCGACTGGTTTGGAAGCACTTCGAGTGCCTGCCGCAGGCCCAGGACTCCTGACCGAAATTCCGACGCCGCCAAGAGCCGGGATTCGGTCGGCTACTCTTTCTCTTCTTCTTCCGGATGCGAAATGTTCAACAGCACATAGAGCGGGCTGTAAGCCAGCGCCGCACTCGCCAACACAATCAACCCCAGCCACCCCACCACGCGTCATACCAATACAGGCCAACAGACAGAATCGCGGCGCCGATGATCAGCCGGATAATCCGTCCTGTGGTGCCGATATTCTTTTTCAGCTTCAACGCTTTTCGGACCGCTTCCATCTTCAATTCCGACTCGTGATGTAATGCTCGCGCCCGCCATGCGAAGCAGGGAGGGGTTTGGATTATACCCTTGCCAAGTCCAAGTGTGCTATTCTTTTACCCCGTCCGAATAGCGGTGGAACCACTACCATCACATGACGCGGTTCGTCTTCATTACGGGCGGGGTGGTCTCTTCCTTGGGTAAGGGACTTTCCGCGGCTTCGCTGGGGGCGCTTCTGGAAGCGCGCGGGTTGAGTGTCTCCATGATCAAACTGGATCCCTACATTAATGTGGATCCGGGCACGATGAGTCCGTTTCAGCACGGCGAGGTTTTTGTCACGGCAGACGGGGCCGAGACCGATTTGGACCTGGGGCACTACGAGCGCTTCGTCAATTTCCGCGCCAGCAAGGCCAGCAACTGGACGACCGGCCAAATCTACGAACAGGTGATTGCCCGGGAGCGGCGCGGCGATTATGAGGGCGCGACGGTGCAGGTCATCCCGCACGTGACGGATGAGATCAAGCACTGTGTGGAACTGGGCGCCGCCGGAGCGGATGTGTGCATCGTTGAGATCGGCGGCACGGTCGGCGACATTGAATCGTTGCCGTTTATCGAAGCAATCCGCCAGATGGGCGGCGCGTTGGGACCGACGCAGGCCGCGTTCCTGCATTTGACTCTGGTGCCTTACATTCAGGTATCGGGGGAGATCAAGACCAAGCCGACCCAGCATTCGGTCAAGGAGTTGCGCTCGATCGGCATCCAGCCGGATGTGCTGCTGTGCCGCACCGATCAACCCATCCCCCAGGAACAGCGCGACAAAATCGCCCTGTTCACCAACGTCGAGCCGTCCTCTGTGATCGAAGTCCTCAATCAGGAGGACATTCACGCCATTCCGCTCGCCCTGCACGAGCAGCAACTCGACGAGATCATCGTGCGCCGCTTCGGCCTGGATCTGCCGGCGGCCGACCTGTCCGAATGGCAGTCGGTGGTGGAGGCGCGCACCGCGCAAGAAGGCGAGGTGGTGGTGGCGATGGTGGGCAAGTACGTCAACCTGACCGAGTCCTACAAGTCCCTCAATGAAGCGCTGCAGCATGCCGGGTTGTGCAACCGGGTGCGGGTGAACATTCGCTACGTGGATTCTGAACAGGTCGAGCAGGAAGGCGTCGGCGAGTTGCAAGGCGCCCAGGTCATTTTGGTGCCGGGCGGCTTCGGTGAGCGCGGCATCGAAGGCAAAATTCTGGCTGCGCGCTATGCGCGCGAGCAGGGCATTCCCTACCTGGGCATCTGTCTGGGAATGCAGGTGGCGGTGATTGATTACGCGCGCCAGTGTCTGGACCTCGAGGGCGCGCACAGCACCGAATTCAATCCGGACACCCCGCATCCGGTGGTCGCCCTGATTACCGAATGGATGACCAGCGAGGGGGTGCGGGAATTTCGCGACGCACATTCCGATTTGGGCGGCACCATGCGCCTTGGCGAGCAGCCGTGCCGATTGCAAAAGGATTCGAGCCTGTGCGACATCTATGGCGCGGATTTAATTCACGAGCGTCACCGGCATCGCTACGAGATCAATAACCACTATGTGGAGCAACTGACCCAAAATGGTCTGGCGGTGGTCGGGCGGTCGCACGACGACCAACTGGTGGAGGCCATTGAATTGAAGGACCATCCGTGGTTCATCGGCTGCCAGTTCCACCCGGAATTCACCTCCACGCCGCGTCGCGGACATCCGCTGTTCACCAGTCTGATCCGCGCCGCCTGTTCCTGACTTATGAAAGACTTTTGCGATTTCTCGGCCGGAGTGCAGCAGCCTCTGTTTCTGATCTCCGGGCCCTGCGTGATCGAAAGCGAAACCTTGGTGATGGACGTCGCCGAGCAGTTGTGCGCTTTGACTGGGCGCCTGGGCATGCGCTATGTATTCAAGGCTTCCTTCGACAAGGCCAATCGGACCAGCGGCGCCAGTTTTCGCGGTCCCGGGATGGAGGAGGGTCTGCGCATCCTGCAGCGGGTTCGGGAGAACTTCGATGTCCCGGTGTTGACTGACGTGCACGAGGATACTCCGGTGGATGAAGTGGCGTCGGTGGTGGATGTGTTGCAGACGCCGGCCTTTTTGTGCCGTCAGACGGATTTCATTGCGCGGATTGCGGCGGCCGGCAAGCCGGTGAATCTGAAGAAGGGGCAGTTCTTGTCGCCTTGGGAGATGGTGCCGGTGGTGGAGAAGGCGCGCGAAGCGGGCGGTGAGCGTTTGCTGGTGTGTGAGCGGGGGGCGAGTTTTGGCTACAATAATTTGGTGTCCGATATGCGTGCCTTGACAGTGCTGCGTGAGACCGGATGTCCGGTGGTGTTTGACGCCACGCATTCGGTGCAGTTGCCGGGAGGACAGGGCAACGCATCCGGCGGACAGCGCGAATTTGTGCCGACTTTGGCGCGCGCTGCCGTCGGCGTCGGCGTGGCGGGCGTATTTCTGGAAACGCATCCAGATCCGGAACAGGCGCGCAGCGATGGGCCGAATGCATGGCCGTTGGCGCAGATGGAAGCACTGCTGGAGACATTGTTGGGTCTGGATGAGGTGGCCAAAAGGAGTTTGGACACGGATTTTTGAAGTTGTGCTGAAGCATTACGCCTGTCGGGCGTGGCATCAGTGAAGGGCCCCAACCATGGACAAAGATTCCCAGCGTCAGGAACGTGAGACGTCCGCGACTTCACCCCTTCTCTATGCCGGCTACGTGGGCATGGATGTGCACAAAAACAGCATTGCGGTGGCGGTGGCTTGGGATGGCCGCGAGAAGCCGAAGTTCTTCGATACCATAGAAAACACGCCGCAAGCGGTGGCGTCAATGGTGGGCCGCTTGAACGACATTGCCAGCCCGCTGCTGTTCTGCTATGAGGCGAGCCCGTGCGGTTTTGCGCTGTACAAGACATTGACCGCGATGGATGCGGTGTGCCAGGTGGTGGTGCCGCCGCGCCATATGCGCATCAAGACCGACCCCCGAGATGCCTTGCGCCTGGCGGGCATGTTGCGCGCTGGCGAGTTGACCTCGGTATGGATTCCGGACCAGGAGCAGGAAGCGATTCGGGACCTCTGTCGCTGTCGGGCTGATTTCAGGGCGCAGGGACAGAATGTGCGTCAGCAACTGAACGCATTCGTCTTGCGGCATGGCCATCATTGGCCGAGTCGAAAGAAGCGCTGGACCCGAAAGCATTTTGAATGGCTGGAGGCGATTCGCTTTGCCTTTGAGGCGCAAAATCAGGTTCGCGACGAATACGTGGCGGCGGTGCGCTTGTCGGATTCCCGGGTGTTGGCGGTCGATCGCAAACTGCGCGATCTGGTGGCGCAGTGGTCGTGGGCTCCGGCGGTGTACGGCTTGATGGCCTTGCGTGGATTCGACCACCTGTCGTCCATCACCCTGTTGTCGGAACTGGGAGACATCAGCCGCTTTGAATCGCCGACGCGATTGATGGGCTATTTGGGCCTGGTTCCCAGTGTCTACAGTTCCGGAGAAAAGCGCCGCACCGGCGGGGTGACGCAGGCCGGCAACCAGCATGCACGACGGGTGCTGGTGGAGTCGGCCTGGAGTTATCGCTTTCCCGCGCGCCAGACGGCGTATCTGACGGAGAAAGCCGAGGAAGTACAGGCCTCCGCTCATGCCCAGGCGGTGGCCTGGAAGGCACAGCAACGCTTGTGTGAGCGCTACCAGAAACTCTTGCAGTCCGGAAAAAGCCAGAAAGTGGTCTGCGTGGCGGTGGCGCGAGAGTTGACCGGATTTGTCTGGGACATCGTGTGCCATGAAATGTCCCGGTGCAACCGGGTGGAGGAGCAGACCAGCCCGTGCTGAAACGGTCCGGGTACGGGAATCAGAATGCTTCAATTGCTCGAGAATCTTTGACATTTCTATATTGGTACAGTGAGAATCTATGTAGGCCAACATTTCTCACGCCGTGGCCCATGTGATTAGACGAAGGCACTCTCTGCGGCAGACATCAGGCAGTTCGCTGTACAACGCGAGTCCGATTCAACGAAGCCTGTCGCCGCAAGCGATTGGAGCATTCTGATTCCTGCATCGTAATGACCGCCCATTCCACACGGATTGGCAGAGCATTTCTAGCATTTCGGTTACAATACGCCCCCCTGCAGCGCCGAATGTTTTTGCGCTGCTTGCACACGAATTCAGAACCATGGCCGTTCAAAAAAGCCGCAAAAGCCGCTCCAAGCGCGACATGCGCCGTTCGCACCACGCGGTGCAGAATGCGACCGTGTCCGAGGATCCCAGTACCGGAACGCGGCATTTGCGTCATCACATCGCATCCGATGGTTTCTACCGGGGACGGCAGGTGTATGAGCCCAAGTTACCGAAACCGGAAGAGGTAACGGAAACGGACGGCTGAACCGTCCTCGCCCGCCACAAAGTGGCGGATTTCCTCCATGCCCGAAGATCTGACGATTGCGCTGGACGCGATGGGGGGCGACCATGGCATTGACAGTGTTATCCCTGCGGCAGTTTCGCGCATTCGCGCCGACGATTCCCTGCGCCTGATTCTGGTCGGGGATGAATCCCTGATTCAGCAACGGCTGGAGGTGCTGAAGGCGGCGGCGGATGATCGCCTGGTGGTACACCATGCCACCGAGTGCATCGGCATGGACGAATCGCCGGTCGATGCGTTGCGCGGCAAGCCGGATTCCTCGATGCGCCAAGGCCTCAACCTGTTGCCAGAGGGGAAGGCACAGGCTCTGGTCAGTTCCGGGAACACCGGCGCCCTGATGGCGCTGTCCCGGGCAATCGTGCGGACGTTGCCGGGCATTGATCGCCCTGCAATTGAGACCACCGTGCCGTCGCTGGATGGCCGCACGCACATTCTGGATTTGGGCGCCAATGTGGATTGCCGCGCGAAGCGCCTGTTGCAGTTCGCCGTCATGGGATCGGTGTTGGCACGGGAACTCGAGGGGGTTCCGGAGCCGAAAGTGGGTCTATTGAACGTCGGGCAGGAGGCCATCAAGGGCAATCGACAAGTGCAGGAGGCCGACGCCTTGTTGTGCGACAGCGGTTTGAACTATGTCGGTTATGTGGAGGGCGACGACATATACTGTGGTGCAGTGGACGTGGTGGTTTGTGACGGTTTCGTCGGCAACGTCGCGCTCAAGACGACGGAGGGTGTGGCCCGCATGCTCGGCAGTTTTCTTCGCCAGGAGTTCAAGAAGGGACTGACGGCGCGTTTGGGTCTGTTTGCCGCCGCTCCGGTATTGCGCCGCTTTCGCCGGAGGATTGATCCGCGGCGGTATGATGGGGCAAACCTTTTGGGATTGCGTCATGTGGTCATCAAAAGTCATGGAGGATCGGATGCGTTTGCGTTTGAGCAGGCGATCCTGCAGGCACAGAATGCGGTTCGGCGCCGGGTTCCGGACCGGATCGGGCAACATATCGCCTCGCTGCTGAATTCCTCTGAGAACGAGGCGAATGAGCCATGAAGCATGCACGAATCGCCGGTACCGGATCCTGCCTCCCGGAACAGGTATTGAGCAACGAAGATCTGGAGTCCTTTGTCGACACGACGGACGAGTGGATTCGCGAGCGCACCGGCATTCTTCAGCGCCACATTGCCGATGCGCACAAGGGTGAGTCCACCGCATCGTTGGGAGCGGAGGCTGCACGCGAAGCACTCAAGGCCGCCGATATGGAGGCGGACGAGATTGATCTGATCGTGGTGGCGACGACCACGCCGGACCAGAAATTCCCCAGTACCGCCTGCGATATCCAGAATTTGCTCGGCATCCACTCAGGCCCGGCCTTTGACGTGCAGGCCGTATGCAGCGGCTTCATCTACGGCCTCGATATCGCGAATCGCTTCATTGCCACGGGCGGTGCGCACAATGCGCTGGTGATCGGCGCCGAGGTTTTGTCGCGACTGGTCAACTGGACCGATCGCAGCACGTGCGTTCTGTTCGGCGACGGCGCAGGAGCGGTGGTGCTCAAGGAAAGCGAGGAGCCGGGCATTCTATCGACGCACCTGCATGCCGATGGCAGTTACAACCGCCTGCTGCACGTGCCGCGCGGAGATGGAGAGCATGCGCTGGGCCAGTACATCGAGATGCGCGGAAATGAAGTGTTTCGCATGGCAGTGACGACGCTTGAGCGAATTGTCGAAGAGACGCTGGAGGCGAACAATATGGACCGCCATGAAGTCGATTGGCTGGTGCCGCATCAGGCCAATCACCGGATTATCGCGGCGACGGCGCGCAAGCTGAACCTGCCGATGGAACGGGTGGTGGTGACGGTAGATCAACACGGCAACACGTCGGCGGCCTCGGTCCCGCTGGCTTTGGATACAGCGATTCGAGACGGCCGCATTCAGGACCAGAACATTTTGATGCTGGAGGCTTTCGGCGGCGGCTTCACCTGGGGTTCCGCACTGGTGCGCTATTTGGCGTAGGAAGAATTCCCATGTCCTCTTGCAGCGAAAATTTTGTTGTCAAGGACTTCCTCCGCACCCTAAGCCATGCGCCCGGCATCTACCAGATGCTGGATGCGCAGGATGAGATTCTCTATGTGGGCAAGGCGCGCGATCTGAAGAAGCGGGTCAGCACGTATTTTCAAGGCCGTTCGCTTGGACCGCGCACGCGGCAGATGATGGATGCGGTGGCGCGAGTTGAAGTTACGGTTACGGCGAGTGAGGCAGAGGCGCTGCTGCTTGAGAATACCTTGATCAAGCAACATCATCCGCGCTACAACATTCTGTTGCGCGACGACAAAAGTTATCCTTATCTCTACGCGTCAACGCATCAGACTTATCCGGGCTTGTCGTTCTATCGGGGACGCCGCCGCCGCCAGGGACGCACGTTCGGTCCGTACGCCGGGGTTGGACCGGTGCGCGACACTATGAGCGTGCTGCAAAAATTATTTCGCATCCGACAATGCTCGGACAGTTTCTTTCAAAACCGCTCGCGGCCCTGCCTGCAATATCAGATCAAGCGTTGCACGGCTCCGTGCGTTGGCTACATCACGCCGGAAGACTATCGCGCCGATGTTGAGTTGACGTTGCGTTTTCTGGAAGGGCGCAATGAAGAGGTACTGGAGGATCTGACCCGGCGCATGGATGATGCCGCTGCGCGGTTGGAATATGAGGAAGCGGGAGAGTGGCGCGATCGGGTGCAGTCGCTGCAGGCGATCCAGCAGCATTACCGAACCGGTGTCGGCAGCCGCCATTTTGATGTGCTGGCCGCGGTGTGCGAGGGAGGCTGGCATTGCGTTGAGGTGGGCAGCATCCGGGATGGCGCGAGTCATGGGCACCGCCGCTATTTTCCCGAGGGGCTGGATTCGGAGGTGGATGGGTCGGAATTGTTGCCCGCCTCTCTGGGCCAGGTCTATGTCGATCGCACGGCGCCCCCTGAAATTCTGTGGGGTCATCCAGTCCGGGATCAGGCGCTGCTTGAAGAATGTTTGAGTGCGCGTGCGCCAGGCCGGGTTCGCCTGCAGCCGCGTTTGCGCGGACGCCGTCGGGCGCAAATGGAGTTGGCTATTCGCAACGCACAGCAAGCCATCGCAACCCAAATGCAGTCCCGAGCCGGCATGGGAGCACGGTTGGCGGCGATGGGCGAGGCCTTGTTGCTGGATTCCATGCCGATGCGGATTGAGTGCTTTGATATCAGCCATACCCGCGGCGAAGCGCCGGTGGCTTCTTGCGTGGTGTTTGGTGCGGAAGGGCCAATGCCCCAGGAATATCGGCGCTTCAACATTACGGGAATTGAGCCGGGAGATGATTATGCGGCCATGCGGGTGGCGTTGACGCGACGCTACACGCGCGTGCAAAAAGGGGAATATCCGGCGCCGGATGTTCTGTTTGTAGATGGTGGCCCAGGGCAGTGGCATGTCGCGCGCGCTGCCCTGGATGCGTTGGAAGTGCGGAATGTTGTGCTGGCTGCGGTTGCCAAGGGAGAAGGACGCAAGCCGGGTCTTGAGACGGTGTATGCGGATACGCTGGAGGGTCCGCTTCGCCTGCCGAAACAATCGGTCGCATTGCACCTCATCCAGCAAATTCGTGATGAGGCGCACCGCTTTGCCATCATCGGCCACCGCAAACGCCGCGCCCGCAGGCAAACAGAATCGCCGCTTGAAGAAATCCCGGGAGTGGGCGCAAAGCGCCGGCAGGCATTGCTTCGCTACTTCGGTGGCTGGCAGGGCGTGCGCGATGCGACGGCACACGAATTGGCGCGCGCGCCAGGCGTCGGCGCGGTGCTGGCGCAGGACATTTATGATTATTTGCATGAGGGAGTGGCGTGATGGAGATGACCATCCCGAACTTGCTGACCGTAATGCGCATTGCGCTGATTCCGGTGTTTGCGGGGATCTTTTATATGCCGGGCTGGGGGCCGCAAGCGGCGGCAGCCGTTTTCGCATTGGCCTCGCTGACGGATTGGGCGGATGGTTATCTGGCGCGGCGTTTGGGTCAGTACTCGGCCTTCGGGGAATTCCTGGACCCGGTTGCGGACAAGTTGCTGGTGTCGGTGGCGCTGGTGCTGTTGGTGTCGCGCGACGGCAATCTACTGCTGACAGCTTCCGCCTGTGTCATTGTCGGTCGGGAGATTGCGATTTCCGCGTTGCGCGAATGGTTGGCGGGGACGGAAGCGCGCCGCCGCCTGGCGGTGTCATGGCTTGGCAAATTGAAAACCTTGCTGCAATTGGTGGCGGTGCTGCTGTTATTGTGGGCGCCTCCAGGGTTTGCTGAGCCGCTTTACGTATGCGGTTTGGGGCTTTTGTCCGTTGCGGCCGTGATGACGCTGACCTCCATGGCGTACTATTTGCGCCTGGCGTGGAGCGATGCATCACCGAGTTAGGTCCCGAAACTTAAAGTCAACCACTTTTTCTTGCGCACACCACGAAGTTCCGTTTCCGCCCGATTTTGCGGGGTCAGAGGGCGGGGTGTGTTACAATGCGCGCCGACGTTGAGGGCATACTTGGGCGTCACTTCATTTCCAACGGCGATTTGTTCGGACATTCACTCCTCATTCTCTTGAAGAGTATTCGGCCATAATTCTTAATTATCAACACTCACCCAATCATGTTCTTCCTTCATACGTG